>JAPLJU010000113.1 GCA_026388445.1 Deltaproteobacteria bacterium | reverse complement strand
AAGAGCCAGAAGTGCTGGGCGGCTCCACGGAGATCCCGGCGTTTCTTTCCCATCGGGAAGGAGGAAAAAACGGAAGGAAAAGCGGCCCTGAACATGGGGTGGCTCATGATGGAAAACACGGACGAAGCGGAGGCGGTCCTTCTTCAAGTCGTGGCCCACGCCCTCATCGGGACCGCCGCAGGCCCCCTCAGAAAGGCCCTCATTGACTCGTGCCTTGGCGAGGACCTCTCACCCGTCAGCGGCCTCGAGCATGACCTCAAACAGATCGCCTTCGCCGTGGGGCTCCGGGGAACGGATCCCGACAAGGCCGACCGCTTCGAGGCCCTGGTCCTGGAGATGCTTCAGAAGCTCGTCGGAACGGGCTTTGATCGGGATCTCATCGAGGCGGCCCTCCACCAGGTCGAATTCCACGGCAAGGAAATCGTGCGGGGAACTCTCCCCTACTCAATTTCCCTCATGTCGCGGATCTACCATACCTGGCTCTATGAAGGTGAGCCTCTCGCGGGACTTCGCTTCAACCGGATCATCGAGGGGATCCGCCGGCGGTGGGAGCGCGAGCCCGATCTCTTCCAGCGGTTTTTGCGTCGATGGCTGCTTGAAAATCCTCACAGGCTTCTTTCCATTATGGAACCGAGTCCCACCTTCCAGGAGAACCAGATAAAGACCTTTCGGGAAAAGATGACCGCTCAAAAGGCGAGTCTTTCGAAGGAGACGCTCGAAACAATCCGACAGGAGGCTGAAACCCTGCAGCGCATTCAGATGGAGCCCGATAGCCCCGCGGCGCTGGCGACACTGCCGAGACTGAAAATATCGGACATCCCCAGGGATATCGATCGGATTCCGGTTGAGAAGGCCACGATATCCGACATCCCGGTCCTCCGCCATGAGATCTTCACCAACGGCATCGCCTACCTCGATCTCGCCTTCGATCTCACCGGTGTCCCTCCGGAGCTGCAGCCCTATCTCCCCTTCAGCGGAAGGCTGACGACGGGGATGGGGGCCGCCGGCTTCACTTACGAGGAGATGGCAAAGCGGATCGCCCTGAAAACGGGGGGTGTGGGCTACTCGCTTGCGGCGGGGCTGACCGCCGACGGTAGGGAGACCTGGCAGAAGATCATCTTCCGGGTGCGGGCCCTTCACCGCAATGTCCCGGAGGCCCTTGAGATTCTCTTTGACCTGCTGTCGCAGGGGGACCTATCCGATGCAAGCCGCATGCGGGATCTCCTTTTCGAGATGAGAAACCGCATGCACGCCGCCGTCATCCCCTCGGGGCATATCTTCGCGCAGAGGACCGCGGCGGCCGCCCAGACACTACCGGCCTACCTCGATGAACTATGGCACGGAAGGTCGCAGCTTAAAGTTCTTGCAGCAGTTGCGGATACCTTTGCCGAGGGGCAGAGAGATCTCGCCGGGAAGGTCGAGGCCCTTCGCGAATCCCTCTTCCAGCAGGGCAGGGTGACGGTGAACATCACCGCTGACGCCGGGGGGCTTCAGATCCTCGAGGAAAACCTCGCCGGGATGCTTCGGCGACTCCGGGGTGGAAGTCTTGTCAGAGCCTCAGCACTTGCCATCCCCGCACCTGTTTCATCGGGGGTTGCCGTACCGGCTCAGGTCTGCTATGTGGCCAAGGTCCTCAAGGCACCGGCCTATTCGGATCCCCGTGCGCCTGTCCTTTACGTCCTGTCGCGGGAACTCTCCAAGGGAGACCTCTACAAGCGGATCAGGGTGCAGGGAGGCGCTTACGGGGGCATGTCGCAGTATGATCCCATGAACGGGTGCTTCTCTTTTCTCTCATACAGGGACCCCCATCTCGTGGAGACACTCAGGGTTTATAACGAAGCTATCGACAGCCGATCCCGGCAAAAGATCGACAGGGAGGACCTCGAGAGGGCGATGATCGGAAGCATCGGCTCCATGGATAGGCCGATGGACCCGGCCGGAAAAGGTTTCGTTTCCATGATCCGCGATTTCGCGGGTATCACCGACGAGGGACGCATGAAATTCCGGAAGGGTGTTTTTGCCGTGACCGCCGACTCGCTTCTCGAGGCCGTGAGATGTTGCCTGCTACCCGCTCTTGAGGCGGCGTCGGTTGCCGTCTATGCATCCGATGACCGGTTGAGGAAAGCCAACGAAGTTCTTCGGCCCGAACTTTCGATCGAGCCCCTGCTCGAGTCTGCGGGACAATCAAGGGCATAACCGCACAGGCACAGAAATTGCTGCCTATCTAAAGGGGATAAACCCTTCCATTCGTCGTTAACAGGCTATTATTACAGGGATTTCATCTTCAGGGAGACCGACTTGGACGAGAAAAAAATTCTTCTGGGTATCGGCAGTATTTTCATGCTGATTGCCGGTCTTACCTTCCTCATCTTCTGGGAAAGGGGCGGCTCTACGCGAGTGCTCGCGGGCGAGCACTCCGTCGCCATGGCTCAGTCGGATGAGCATCGAGGCGCCGCGTTTACCGGTTCCCGGTCGGGTGTCTATCGGAAAAAGATGAGGTCTTACCGTCCGGAAAACGGGGACCGGAGTTTTGAGACGGTCCAACAGGATGTGATCCGGTTTTTCCACAGTCTCGATGAGCGTCAGTACATCCAGGCCCACGGTTTTCCGGAAGGAACATACAAGTTTTTTCTTAAAGTGCTGGCCGACCTCTCCGCAAGCCCCCCCATCGTGAGCGGTGAGACGAAAGACGTCGTTAGGCTCCGCCTGAACATGACCCATTTCGAGCGCATCATCGGCAGCGGAAACATCAGTCTCATCATGGAGATCCTGGACAACGAAAAGGAGATCCTCGAACCTTCAGCAGAACTCCTGTACGAATGGATCGTCAAGGGAATCGAGTACCGAAACGCCGAGATAAAGACTTCCGACCGGGCCCTGTCCGATTATGCCGCCTTCTTCTTGACGACCCTCTCCGGGAAATCCTACCTCTGGCGACGGGATGCCAAGACGCGAATCATTGTCACCTACTACGCCATCCTCATCATCGACCGGGCCAACCGGGAAAACCTCAACCGCTACAACATTGACATCCTCCCCCCCATCAGCCATCTCAAAGAGGACCTCCTGAATTACAGGGGGCTGAGCCGCAGAAATGAGTACGTCGACCGATTGAAGGTTCTCGAGGAGGAGTACAGCCAGTAGACCGCGCAGACCGGCCTGAGAGCGAAGATCCCTCAGGTCTCGAAGTAGGACGATATGCCCCGGTTCCGGCGGTACCACCAGTTCGGGAATATCCGATAGAGAAGTCTTGAGACGGGCCCGATGTATTCCTTGTTTCTACGATCGAACTGAATCGACTCAATGATCTTTTCCTTAAACTCTTCCTTTTGGATCCTCTCGTTGAAGAGGTGGTAGGCGCAGGAGAAGAGGGGACTGTACATGTTCTTCTTGTCCAGGTACTTGTACACGTTCCGGATGGTATTGGGCCCTTCAGGTGTGCCGTCGATTCTCTGGAGCACGTGCATGTTGGTCTGGATGGGTCTCCCATCATAGAGTTCGTAGTAGAACTTGCCGTAACGGTAGTTCTTGCTCGCGATGGATGAGATGGTGACGTAGAGGTCCCCCACGCCTGCCTGGCTGTAAAAAGCCTGGAAGCTCCCCCCGAGGATCGAGCACAGCGCGCGAATTTCCACACCCGAGCGGGCGAAGATCGTTCCCGGCATGGAACTGCCGAGGTTGAGAGAGTCCGTAACCCCCTTGATGTTCGCCGCGATGTTCTTGAGGGCTCCGCAGGCCTCGATGCCGACGACATCGAAGTTGTAATAGGAGGTCAGTTCCTGACGGTTCAACCGCAGGATTTCCTTCCGGACGACCTTGCTGAGCAGCCTCGGCCCCGCCACCGTCAGGCACACGGGCTTGCCCAAGGCAATGTCCACGTCGAAAAAAGGTCCCCCGATGACGACGACCTTGAACTTGTGCGTGAGGTGAAAGAGGTCCCCCTTGATCATCTGCGAGGGGGTGATGAGCTCTTTTGTCTTTTCGTCCGAAACGAGGCCCTTGATGGGGGAGAGGAGGTAGGTCTTTCCCCGCTTCTTCCCGATGAGCGGCCTCAGATAGTCGAGAAATTCAGCCAGCCGGTTCATGGTGATGGCGAGGAAAATGAAATCATTTTCGTAAACGACCTGTTCCAGGTCGTTGGTCGCTGTCACATCGGGTGTCAGTCTCGGGACGCTGTCCATGCCCCCGCAGAGTTTTACCAGATCCTCCGTCAGGTGCTTCGGGTTCAAGTGCTCCTCGTTGATCTGACGGCAGAGCTCGGCATCGTGGTAATAGATCGTCACCTTCTTGTTATCCCTGCCCAGCATGTAGGCGAGGGCCGTCCCCAGTCTACCGGGGCCGATGATGGCAACCTTGCTCGTATCCAATGGATTCTCCGGTAAAAATCGGAATTTACCGAGGAAGTATAGGTAATAGGAACGGGGGTGTCAAACAAAAAGAAGCCTCCGGCCGGCGGGCAAAAAGGCTTTTTGTCTCTCTAATGTATTGTTTTTCTTACGGCTCTGAGACGGCGTCCCCGGTCGAAGGGGGTTGAGGGGCGGTCGTGGTTATGACTCTTTTGCCCTCTGTAATCCCCCCGATACCTGCTTCAGATATCGCGCTGCAACTTCGTTGGAGTCCAGTCGAAGGTACTCCGCGTAGGCCCTGAGGAAGCTCTTCAGATGGAGCATCGAGGGGAGCTCTTCGCAGCGGTCCTCTTCGATAGCGGTCAAAAGTCCCCGGCGGACTTTGATAATCTCGGCAATCTGTTCCAGGGAGATGCCGAGTTCCATCCGGATGCACCTGAGGTCCTGCCCGGTAAGGGAATCTTTCGACATGATGTCCCGGATAACGGGAAACTCCGCCGGCGGGATAATCGCCTTTTCCGTGTGGGGGAAGACCATTCGGGTGACGTTACCGGTCTCCTCCAGATCGAAGAGAGGGATCGGTTTTTTAGGGGCACTTCGGTACTGCTCGTTTTCCTGCATGAGGCCTGCCGTAATGAGCGATCGGTCGTACTCTATCCGGCCCTGGTCGCTGATGAGGGTCAGGAAGGCCCTTTCCAGGTTGGCGAGGATCCCGGCCCGTTCGTCCCGTGAGAAAAAGGAGTAGCTGGCGGGCGCATCGTCGCCGTAGATCTGGAGGGCCGTTTTGTAAGCGTGTCGAATGTCGAAGGGAGAGGCCGAAGTCGTCAGATCCAGCATTTCGTAATAATTTTGTTCTTCGAAGGATTTCATGGGCTCAGCAGTTTGCGGTCATCAGGATTTCGGCCTTCGTCTTTTCGATGGAAGGTCCCACCGGGGGATTTTCTTCGCGGTCGGTCAGGAAACGGTGGCAGAATTCCCGAAGATCCGTAGCCGTCTGGGTGTAGGGGTACTTTTCGAGAAAGCTGACCTTCCGGCATACAGCGTCGTGAACGCGGTCGTCGTGCAGGATGTTGCCCAGGAAGTGGACCCGGAGCCCCAGGTGTTTCTCACATATCCTGCAGATGAGCGTCCCGATCTGGTGATTGTCCTGTTTGCGCAGCTGGTTGAGAACGAGCTTGAACCGGAAGTCCCGCAGCGATTCTTCGAGGAGTCCCCCCTGGACGGGATCACAGTCCTTGAGAATACGGAGCAGGTCTTCGGGGTTTTTGGCCGATGATCCATTGGATCGCATGACCGCTTCCTGAAGGAGTTCCCGGAAAGCCTCCTCCCGGAGCACCTGCCTGATTTTTCTTAAATATACTGAGCGGATGAGACGGTAAACGTTCTCGATCGACGTCGGTTCGGGTGTCGTGATGAAAATACCCGTGTTGGAGATCAGGAAAAAGTCGATGGTGTTGAAGGAGGTGCCGGCCCCGAGGTCCAGAAGGATGTGCTCGTAAGGAAGCTTTGAAATGGCCCGCAGGAGCCTCATCTTCTGTGTGTGGACCAGGTTGGCCATATCGAGGTTGTCCCCGGCGCCGCTGATGAAGTAGAGGTTGGGAACGGGTGTCTTCGTCACCGCATCCTCCAGGGTCTCGACCTTCTTGTTAACGAAGTCGGAAAGCGACCGTCCCGGGTGGGCAACGCCGATGACCGTGTGGAGGTTGGCGGCGCCAAGATCGGCGTCGATCAAAAGGGTTCTGAGACCCTGACGAGCCAGGAGCAGTCCCAGGCTCCCCGTCAGGAAGGTCTTTCCCGATCCGCCTTTGCCGCCCCCGATGGGCCATATGTTATTGATAAAACTGTCTTCGCCGTTCATGGTCTTAAAAAGCGCTGTCAGAAATCTTTCGAGACACTGATCCGCATTATATTTAAACAATTTTCATGCCAAGGTGATCCCATGGGTTTTGAAAGGGGGATCCTGAAATGGAGGGTGTTTATTCGAGACCGGGATTACTTGATGAGACGCCTTTGCATCTTGACAAGGCTCCAGGGGAAAAAAACGAGCGTGAAAACGATGAGGTAGAGAACATTCAGGGCAAGGGCCGGCTCGATCACGCCGAAGGCAAGGGCCCGGACCAGGCTCACGAGGTGTGTCAGGGGGAAGAGGAGGGAGAGCTGCTGTGCCCAGGCGGGAAGCGTCTCCAGGGGGAAGAAGGTCCCGCTGAAGAGGAACATCGGGGTGATGAAGAGGAATATGGGCAGGTTGAAGATGTCGATTTGGGCCACGATGGATGTGAAATACATGCCGATGGCCGCGAAGGCCATGCCGCCGAGAAAGCTCAAGGGGATGATGAGAAGGCCTGCGGGATAATCGATGAGTCCGAAGAGGCTGATGACGCCCTGCATGATCAGCGTTGCAATCACGGATTTTGTCGCACCCCAGAAGATCTCGCCTGTGATGATCTCGTCCACGAAAAGGGGGGTGGCCATCATGGCGTCAAAGGTTTTTTGGTAGTACATGCGAACGAAGGACGAGTAGGTCGTCTCGAAGAAGGCGTTGTACATGATATTGATGGAAATGAGAGCCGGGGCGATGAAGGCGATGTAGGATATCTCGGTGCCCCGATATTGAATGCTTCCGACGAGGGCGTTCAACCCTACCCCGAAGGCCAGAAGGTAGAAAAGGGGCTCCAGAAGCGGCGGAAGAAAGCTGATCTTCCAGTTTTTCCTGTAAATCGTGAGGTTTCTCTTCCAGACGTGGAGAAAACGCCTCGAGATCCTGAAGGGCCCTTGTCTTGTCATTCCCGCAGTTCCCTTCCCGTGAGTTTCAGAAAGACATCCTCCAGCGTGGCCATGCGCAAGATGCAGCCCTCCTGACAGTATTGGCTGCTGATCTCGCCGTAGATCTGGTCCCGGTTGTCACAGTAGATGATCAGGCGATGGCCCAGGTCGTCGTGGGGCAGCCCCTTCGATGAGATGAAAGATCTCAGGCGGTCGGTCGGCTCAGAGACCTCAATCACGTCACGCCCGGCATACTGCCGGACGAGGTCCACCGGCTTCCCTTCGACGAGGATACGGCCGTGATCCATGATGATGAGGCGATCGCAGAGCCGGGAGGCCTCTTCCATGTAGTGGGTCGTGAGCAGAATCGTGAGGCCTCCAGCGCGCAATTCCTCCAGGCGATTCCAGATCTGATGCCGGGACTGAGGGTCGAGACCCGTCGTGGGTTCGTCGAGGATGAGAAGCTGGGGGTTGTTGATGAGGGCGCGGGCGAGCATCAACCGCCGCATGAGGCCCCCGGAAAGCTCTATCACGGGGGCATCCCGGCGTTGCTCCAGGGCAATGAACTTGAGCAGGTCCTCCGCGCGCCGGCGGGCCGAAGACGGTTCAATGTCGAAATAGCTGGCAAAGACTTCCAGATTCTGAAGCACCGTCAATTCAGTGTCGAGACTGTTTTCCTGCTGGCAGACACCGATGCGGGACTTGATCTGCCGGAGCCCCTCGTCGATCCCGAGTCCGAAAATCTTCAGGCTTCCCGCCGTCCGGGGCGAGAACCCGTAGATCATCCGGATCGTTGATGTCTTGCCCGCGCCATTCGGGCCAAGGAGTCCGAAACACTCGCCACGGGAAACACCAAAGGAGATCCCGTCAACCGCGACGAAGGGGCCAAAAGTTTTTTTCAGACCTTGCGCTTCAATGACAAAATCCAAGAGAACGCTCCCCGGCTCTTCGCGTCCCGAGTTGCAGCAGAAAAAGAAAAGATGTCATAAGACATCCCCCTTTGCGCTCCTCCTTCGAAGGGCCGCCTTATAACATCTCTCTCGAGAGAAATTCTGATATCGCGTTACTTCTTTTTTTCTTTCGATTGGGAATAGATCGTCGCCTTCGTTTCTTTCTTGGCCTTTTCGATGAACTCATTAATCTTTTTCTGCTCTGCGGCCTGAGTGGCCTTGGACCTCACTTGCTCCTTGATGCTGTCAAAAGCCGGCATTTCCGCCGCCTTTTTGTCCTCGACCTTGATGATATGATATCCGTAAGGCGTTTCGATGACGTCACTGATATCACCCGGCTTCAGATTAAAAGCCGCATTCTCGAATTCCGGCACCATGTTGCCCCGGGGGAAGTAACCCAGCTCTCCGCCTTTCGTCTTGGAGCCGGGGTCATCGG
>JAPLJU010000148.1 GCA_026388445.1 Deltaproteobacteria bacterium | reverse complement strand
AGGTTGTCGACGGGGACGTAATCGTCCGTCAGAAGAACGGTGTTGCGCTCCCTGATGAGTTTCTGGATCCACTCCGCCGGGACGACGTGGGAGACGGCGGCAAGGCCTTTCTCCTTCCGCGTTTTTTCCTGGAACGCGGCCATGTTGAGCTTCGCCCGGCTCGCCAGGACCACGCATGTGGTGACGCCGGTGTTGTCGAAATCTGGGTGGCGGGCGACCAGGTGGACGTTCCCCTTTCCGAAGACCTCCTCGAGCGTTCGGATGTAGGAGGGCAGGAAAGCCCCTTCCTTGAAGCTGTCTATGAGGTTCGCGACCAGAACGCCGTCGGGCTTCATGATGGCTTTCAACTGCTCGGCAAACTCCTTCGTCGTCAGGTGATAGGGGATGGAAAGATCGTTGAAGGCATCGCCGAAGATGAGATCATACTTTTCCTTTTCCCTGCAGTTCATGACAAACCATCGGCCGTCCTCGTTGAAGGACCGGATCCGTGTGTCCCTCGATAACCCCATGTAGTCGTAGGTGATCTGCGTGATCACGGGGTCAATTTCCACGACGTCGATCTCTGCGCGCGGATACTGCGCCTCCATGTAACGCGGGAAGGTGTAAGCCCCCCCTCCGATAAAGAGGGTCTTGAGCGCCCTCCTCTTCCCTTCCTGCCAGCGGACGACCTCTTCATAGATCTTAATGTAGGGGTAATCCAGGTAGAGGGGATCCTGAAGGTCATTTAGCGAGTGGACCAGGTTGTCCAGGATCATGGCATGGAGTTCCCGGCCGTCCTTGTTTACATCGTATTTCTTGAGCTTGATCGTGTAGTAGTCGGTTTCCTTGTAGTAATAAATCGAGGCGTCGAGCGGCGCCTTGAAGGCGATATCGTAAAATGCCCAGGTGAGCGGGGCTAAAATGAGGATGAAGACGGCAAAAGACTTCTTCCGCATGAAGAAGCCGCCGAAGACCAGAGCCGACGCGATGAGGATGATCCCCATGGTGAGGAGGATGTTCCGTGTCCCCATCCAGGAGATGAGGTAAAAACCGGTGGCGAAGGTACCGATGATTGAGCCGAGGGTGGAGAAGGCGTAGATCTTACCGACGACGTTTCCCGTTTTCTCGAGGTTGTTGAGGGTGAGCTTCACGACGACGGGGGAGATCATGCCGAGGATGGTCGAAGGGACAAAGAAGATAATTGTCGTGAGGAGCATGATGCGCATCATGAGGGTGGACTGGAACTGCGCGGCGCCGACGAGGTTGGTGAGAGGCGCGATGCTGAAGGCCCCCAGGCCGGAGAGGAAAAGAAGCCAGCCGAGGGTCGTCTGCCGGGGGTAGCGGTCGGCGATGAGCCCGCCCAGGTAGGCCCCGATGCTGATGCCCGCGAGGACCACCCCGATGATGCTCGTCCAGGTGTAGAGCGAAACACCGACGTAGGGCGCCATGATGCGGCCTGCCACGAGCTCGATGACAAGGGTGCAAAAACTGGCGATAAAAACAACGATGTTGGCCTTGATGATCTCCCTGTTCATACCCGTCCTCAAATCAAATCGGGTATTCAAATTTCAAAAGCCTTCGAGGCCCCTTTCCAGACATAGAACTGAACCTCAAGTTTGCCGAATGCAGGGGCCAGGAACCCTTGACCCTTGACCCGTTTTATCTTTCGGTCTTCTGAGTGACCCCCGCCTTGACCATCTCGATGGCGTCCCGGAGGGCCGCGAAGACATTTTCCCTGAAGTCGCCTGCCACGGCGATGAGCATGACGTCATCCCCGGGTTTCAGCTTTCCCTCCCGGACCTCGGCCAGGACCTCCACAATCCCCGGGCGCTTCTTGATCTCAGAGATGATTTCCCGGAGGCGCCCGCGGTCCGCTTTCACGGTCAGCTCCCTAACGGGGCTTCCATCCCGTGAGTGAGCACGGACAACACCGTTGTGGCAGAGGATCATCCCCGCCTTGTGAAAATCGGGGTGCTTCTTGATCCGGCTGATCATGGAAGAAAGGTCCATCGCATCCTCCTCGAAATCTTTCTCACGAAAAACGAGATGGTTTTTTTATCAGGGTTTCCCGCAAATCACAAGGCATTTATGGACGTTACGACGGTAATGACGAACCGCCCTTGACGGCGCAGGGGAGTTGTGAGAAAAAAACGGGCATGACATGGAGACGAAGACAGAAAGATCTCTTGAAGCTGGGTGACGTCCTCCAGAGGGCCCTGAAGCGGCGCGAGGTCTTCGTCCCTTTCGAGGACCAGAAGCTCCTGGAGATCTGGCGGCAGTCGGTGGGACCGCAGATCGCGACCCGGACACATCCTGAGAATATCAGGCGCGGGACCCTTTTTGTGAAGGTCTCTACCTCCGTCTGGATGCAGGAGCTTCAGTACATGAAAAAGGAGATTATCGAAAAGGTG
>JAPLJU010000062.1 GCA_026388445.1 Deltaproteobacteria bacterium | reverse complement strand
CCGAAATCAGCCATCTTTGTCGCCATGAAAGGTTGAGCGGCAATGATTCCGGTGCTCGTGACCCGGATGCCCTCCAAAGGCCCAAACTTAGGAGTTAAAATAGGTGTCGGGGGCCTTTTAAGCTTCTTTATCCATTCCGGTATCGATTTTTTGAGTTCCTCAATTTTCTCTTCGTTCTTCAGAATCCTCTTGTCGTGTGCCATCTCCAAACCCTCCTTCCTTGGTATTCAGAATTTCTCAATGATTTTTTCAATGCCGCATTTTGGGGAAATCACGGCCTTCAATTGAACATCAGTAACCGGGGATGAAATCGCGCGTGAGCTTTCGATGACTCTATAGGCAAGTGATATGCCACGGCCTTGTGACACGGCTTTAGCAGCCATTCCACGATCAATGTCCTTTTATTTCAATTGGTTACTGTAAATAATTACAGGTCTGCGGGAAGCGGGGACAGTGGAAGGATTACCCCTGTGCGTCTCTTTCGGATACAGGTGTACCCAAAAGAGACACGATGTCGGTGACACTTAAATCTTCAAGCGGGCCATTTTCTTGTAGAGAACGGAACGCTGCATGTACAGAATCCGGGCCGCCTCGGCTTTGTTCCCGGCGGCCTGGGTGAGCGCATGAAGGATAAGATCCCTTTCGGTCTGGGCGACCGATTTCCGAAGGCTCTCCCTCTGCAGCTTCTTGTTGCCGCCTTCGCCGGGGACCGTACCTTTCACAACCAGCAGCGCTGTCAGGTCGATCAGCGGCTCCTCGCTCCAGTTGATAGCCTGCTCGATCATGTTTTCCAGTTCGCGGACGTTTCCGGGCCAGCTGTGGGTCATCATGAGCTTCATGGAATCGGGGGTTACTCCCTGGATGTCCGATCCCACACGCCGGTTGATTCGCCGGATGAGGTAATCCGTGATGAGGGGGATGTCCTCACGGCGCTCCCTCAGGGGCGGAATGGGGACATCAAGTACTTTCAGCCGATAGTAGAGGTCTTCCCGGAACCGGCCCTCCCGAACCAGCTTGAGCAGATCCTGATTTGTTGCCACGATGATCCTCACGTTGAGCGAGATCGGTTTAGTCCCCCCGATACGCTCGATTTCTTTTTCCTGGAGAACCCTGAGGATCTTCGCCTGCATGGGAAGAGACATATCCCCGATCTCGTCGAGGAAGATGGTCCCGCCCTCGGCCAGTTCAAACTTTCCCGGTTTTCCTCCCCTGGTAGCCCCGGTAAAGGCGCCGTCGACAAAACCAAAAAGTTCCGATTCGAGGAGATTCTCTGGTATGGCCGCACAGTTCACCTTGATGAAGGGGCTTTCCCGCCGCACGGAACGGTTGTGCACGGCTTGGGCGAAGACCTCCTTTCCTGTGCCGCTTTCTCCTGTGATCAGCAGGGTGGAATCCGTACGGGCGGCTTTGCGTGCCAGCTTCTTTGCGACTAGAATGGGCGGCGTCTCCCCGACGATATCCATGCAGGTAAAGAGGGACCGCCGTGGCTCAACAACCTTGACGGGGTTCATGACACGGTTGGCGATCCCTTTCGCGGTCGCCATGTCGGGGAAGATGGTCTTGACCACGGCGCCGATGATCTGTCCGTCCTCTTTTACAGGGAAACGCACGATCAGGAAGTCACGGCCACCGATCTTGAGGTTCTCCCCCCACTGGGAGTGGCCTTGGAGTATGGTCTCGTAGAGACGGCAACCCGGTAAGGCATCCCAGATTTTTTTATCAAGAATATCTTTCTCCGCACGGTTGAGAACGTGTAGGAAGAACGAGTTCACAAAAACAATAACGCCCGTATTGTCGATGGCCAGCATCCCTTCGAAGGGGTTGTCGATGACGGCCTGCAAAAAGGTGGCATCGACAGCATCAACCATTTGCCCGTCCAGACTGGATTTTTTCATGGCTCTTCCCCCTGAGAATATTAGAAACGGTCATAGAAGATTTTATCGCAGGTCATATGATTCGTCCGCGAGCTTCTCGTTCTTGAAATGACCGTCAGACCGGCTGCAGGATCTGGACCTGCATTCCTTTCACCA
The DNA here is from genome assembly GCA_026388445.1 of Deltaproteobacteria bacterium. Lineage (GTDB taxonomy): Bacteria > Desulfobacterota > Syntrophia > Syntrophales > UBA2192 > JAPLJU01. The sequence goes on along the minus strand of JAPLJU010000062.1, from coordinate 8,284 downwards.
GGTCTTTCACGGCCGTGCGGTAGGTCTTCATGTGGGGTGTCACCAGATGGGCCTTCAGGTCATCGAGGCTCTCCCACTTCTCGATGATAACGACGACGTTGTCGCGCATGGGTATCGGAACCGGAATGACGGTGGGAATGTCCACAGCGGGACCGTACTCGATGCATCCTTTCTCCCGGTGTACGTCGGAGATCACCTTTCTGAACTCCTTGAGAAAGTCCTCCCGTTTACCCGGGGCAATTTCAACGGTGGCAAGAACGTGAATCATAGAACACCCCTTTCGACGTGGTGATGAAAGTAAAATGCGGAGCGAAAAATCGGGCAATCAGAAATTGCCGTTTCGGATGAAATTGACAGCGTTCTTGAAAATGGCAAGCCCCATCCCTTCCTCGGGGAGATCCTCACGGGTCCAGCGCGGATGGTTGGTGCGATGTGTGTAGGCTTCCGGGTGGGGCATCAGACCGAAGAGGCGCCCCGTCTCGTCGCAGATGCCCGCGACGGCGTCATAGGCGCCGTTGGGGTTCAGGGGATACTCCATCGTCGGTTCACTGTAACCGGACCCGCAATACTGAACGGCGACAAGGTTCTTCCTGTGAAGCTGTTTCATGATCGTGTCGTTCTTTGTGATGAACTTCCCCTCACCGTGCCGCACGGGGAGATAGGCCCCCCGGATCCCTTTCGTGTAGATGCAGGGCGACCGATCGTTGACCTTGAGGTACACCCAGCGGTCCTCGAAGCGCCCGGAGTCGTTAAACGTAAGCGTTGTGGTCTGTTTGAAGTACTCGCCTTTGAGCCCGGGCAGGATCCCCAGCTTGACCATGAGCTGGAAGCCGTTGCAGACACCGAGGATGAGCTTCCCATCCTGGATGAAACGTGAAAATTGCTCGTAGAGAGGCTCGCCGGTCACGGCAACCCGGGCGTGCATGATGCGGTGCGCGCCAGCCTTGGCGGAACCCAGGTCGTCGCCGTCGAGAAAGCCCCCCGGGAGATTGAGGAAGTGATAGTCGGCCAACCGTTTTTCCCCATAGAGGAGCTCGCTGATGTTGACGATGTCCACGACGTCAGAGCCGGCCAGCCTGCATGCGTGAGCCATCTCCATCTCACAGTTCGTCCCCTTCCCGGTGATCACAATGGTTTTTACGATTTTCGCCATCTCCCTTTACCTTGATTCTGACGAAACAGACCAAAAAGACTAAATAGACAGAATAGACCTGAAATTTTGATCCATCAAAATTTCAACGGTTTTTGCCAGATCTCCTTCAGCACCCGGATATCGTCTTCGATGATCCGGTTCCCCCGGATCCCGTTGATCCTGAAGCTGTTCTCCGCGAGCACTTGCCCGGCACAGGCGAAGGTGTTCCCCTTCAGAATCTCTTCAAAGCGGTCCCTGTGGTCCGGCGAGACCGTGACGACGAAGCGGCTCTGGGACTCCGAGAAGAGGAGGTAATCGTCACGGTATATCCCCGAGCAGGGAACCCGGGAGAGGTCCACGGACAAACCCAGCCCCCCCGCGAAGGCCGTCTCCGCCAGCGCCACACCGAGCCCGCCGTCGGAGCAGTCGTGGCAGGAGGCCACGAGCCCCGCCCGGATGGCGGCACTCAGGGCAGTGTAGAGCTTTTTCGCCTTCTCACCGTTGACAACGGGGACGTGGTTGCCGATGAAACCGTTCTGGGCGAACCACTCCGATCCGCCGAGCTCCGGGAAGGTTTTCCCGAGGACGTAGACGAGATCTCCGGGCTTCTTGACATCCATGGTGACGGCCTTCTGCACGTCCTCGATCCTGCCGATGACGGAAAAGAGAAGCGTCGGCGGAATGGAGATCTTGGTGTCGCCGATCTGGTAGTCGTTTTTCATGCTGTCCTTGCCGGAGATGCAGGGCACGCCGTAGATTTTCGTGTAGTCGTAGACGGCCCTGTTCGCCCGCACAAGCTGCGCTAGCTTGTATTCGCCGTCGGGCGTCTTATCGGACTGCACGGGATCGCACCAGCAGAAGTTGTCGAGCCCCGCCAGGTGCCCCAGGGAGGCGCCGACGGAGACGGCGTTCCGGATCGCCTCGTCGATCGCGCAGGCGGCCATGTGATAGGTGTCGATGTCGCTGTAGCGCGGGCAGATCCCGTTGGCGACAACGATCCCCTCGAAGGAACCCAGAACCGGTCGGACCACGGCTGCATCGGAGGGCCCGTCGTTGGCAACGCCGGTCAGGGGCTTGACGACACTGCCGCCCTGGACCTCGTGGTCATACTGCCGGACGACGGACTCCTTGCTGCAGATATTGAGCCTCGCGAGCATCGTGCGAAGGGCATGGCCCATGTTGTCCGGTTCGGGGAAGCCGGGTTCTCGATGTTTCGGGGGCAACCACTTCGCCCGGAGTTGCATCTGCGGCAGGCCGTCGTGGAGAAATTCCATGTCGAGATAGGCAACCGTCCGGTCAGCGAAGCGGACGTGAAATTTTCCGGAATCGGTGAATCGGCCGAGGACCGTGGACTCAACATCCATCTTCCGGGACAGGGCCAGGAACTCATTGATTTTCCCCGGGTCCACGGCGAGCGACATTCGCTCCTGGGCCTCGGAGAGGAGGATCTCCCAGGGGTTGAGCCCCGCGTATTTCAGCGGCGCTTTCTCCAGGTCGATCTCCGCGCCGCCGGATAGCCTTGCCATCTCGCCCACCGACGAGGAAAGACCGCCGGCACCGTTATCCGTCAGGGCCCGGTATAGCCCCCTGTCCCTGGCCATGAGCAGAAAATCGGTCATTTTCTTCTGCGTGATGGGATCACCGATCTGGACGGCTGAAACGGGTGATCCCTCGTGAAGCTCTTCCGACGAGAAGGTGGCGCCGTGGATCCCGTCTTTTCCGATCCGACCGCCGCACATGACCACAAGATCCCCCCCTTTGATCTCTTTGCCGTGACTGGGCTCACCCAGTATGCGCGAGGGCATGATGCCGGCCGTTCCGCAGTACACGAGAGGCTTTCCGAGAAAACGGTCGTCAAAAACGATGCATCCGTTCACCGTGGGGATGCCGCTTTTGTTCCCGCCGTGTTCCACCCCTTCGCGCACACCCTCGTAAATGCGCCTCGGGTGCAGGATACGCTTCGGCAGGGGTTTCGAATAAAAGGGCGTGGCAAAGCAGAAGACGTCGGTGTTGAAGATGAGCTTCGCGCCTTTGCCCGTCCCGAAAGGATCACGGTTGACCCCCACGATACCCGTAAGCGCCCCGCCATAGGGGTCGAGGGCGGAGGGGGTGTTGTGCGTCTCGACCTTGAAGACAAGGTTGTAGTCGTCATTGAAGCGGATGACGCCCGCATTATCGACAAAGACGGAGAGGCACCAGTCAGCCTCCCCCATGGCCTCCCGGATCTCTTTCGTCGATCCTTTGATGTAAGTCGCGAAGAGCGAGTCAACGACCGTCTCCTTCCCCTCTTCGTTCTCGTACCGGATGAAGGCGTTGAAGATCTTGTGCTTGCAGTGCTCGGACCACGTCTGCGCCAGCGACTCGAGCTCCACGTCGGTGATCCTGTCGCCGAGACCGACTTTCTTGCGCGCTTCGACGACGGCAGGATTTTTGAGATACGCCTGGATGGCTTTCATCTCCGGGAGGCTCAGGGCCAGCACCCGGTCGCTGCTCATGGCCGTGAGGCTTTCATCGCCCACATTGAGATCGATCTCATCAACGTGTGGTCGATCCTCTCCGACAACCTTCGGCACATACGGGCGCACGCCCTTCCGGGGGTCCCAGTCCTTCTTGTCCGTCACGCCGGGCCTGAAACCCACCTCGATGAGCCAGTCGAAATCGCCGGCCAGTCCACGGTTGATCGCATAACTCTGGATCACGGGGTCCGTGAGAGGTCCTTCGGCAATTTGTTTGATCTCGCCCCGAGACAAATTTCCCTCCACGGTGTAGACGTCAATGGTCTTGACCTCGTCCACGTTGATACGAAGGTGCTCGACGACCCGTCTCCGGACCTTTTCACCGAGAGCATCCCGCACGCCCTTCCTGAAGCCGACCTCGATCCGGTTGACCTTTTCTCCCTTCACAGCCATGTCATCTTATCCCTTGTCACGGAGGTTGTACCTCGCCAGCTTGAGGTGGAGGCCCTTTCTGCTGAGACCCAGCTGCCTGGCCGCCTTACTGATGTTCCCCTCGCATTCTTCGAGGACCCGGATGATCATCTGCCGTTCCACCTCCTCTGTCTTCTCCCGGATGACATCCTTGAAGGGTTTTTTCTGATCAGTGGCCTTGAGGGCAGCGCTGTCCGCAGCGGCCGCGACCAGTTCCTGGGGAACTTCGCCGAGCCGGAGGGTCTCGCCCTGCGTCATCAGGACGAGGCGCTCGATGAGGTTTTCAAGCTCTCGTATGTTTCCGGGCCAGTCATAAGTGGAGAAAAGCTCCTCCACAGCCGGGTCGAGACCCCGGACGTGCCGGTCCAGCTTCTTGTTGAACTTCTGTAGAAAAAATGCCGTGAGAGGCGGGATGTCTTCGGGACGCTCCCTGAGCGGCGGGACATGAATGGGAAGCACATTGAGCCGATAATAAAGGTCCTCCCGGAATCTCCCCTCCTTGACGTCCTGCATGAGATTTCTGTTCGTGGCCGTGATGAGCCTCACATCCACTTTGATGGTCTGGAGGCCGCCCACACGCTCGAACTCCTGATCCTGAATCACCCGCAGGAGCTTGGCCTGCATATCCTTCGGCACCTCCCCCACCTCATCGAGGAAGAGTGTTCCCTTGTGGGCAAGCTCGAACCGTCCCGCTTTGCTGGAAACGGCGCCGGTGAAGGCCCCTTTCTCGTAACCGAAGAGTTCGCTCTCCATCAGGTTCTCGGCAATGGCCGAGCAGTTGATCTTGATGAAAGGATTCTTCCGGCGGGGGCTGTTGCTGTGAATGGCGTTGGCCACGAGTTCCTTGCCCGTTCCCGTCTCGCCGGTGATCAGGATGGTGGTCGTCGTCGGGGCCACCTTTTTGATGACCTCGAAGATCTGGATCATGCCCTCGCTGACACCGATGATGTCCTGGCGATCGATTTCTTCCATGCTCAAGACGAGCTCTTCGTCGCTCAGGATCTTTGTCTTGACGGCCTTGGCAATCACGTTTTTCAGTTCCGCCTGATCAAAAGGCTTGGTGATGTAATCGAGGGCTCCCTTCTTCAGGGCATCCACGGCCGTGTGGATGGTGCCGTGAGCCGTGATCATGATCACCGGTACAGACGGAAAATCCCGGACCACGCTCTCCAGGAGACCCATCCCGTCGAGACGGGGCATCCTGAGATCCGTGACCACGACCTTAACGTCGTGGCTCTTCAGCACGTCGAGGGCTTCAAGCCCGTCCGCAGCCGTGAGAACGTCGTAGCCCTCTCGGCTGAGCAGGGCCTTGAGGACGAGCCTCATGTTGGCTTCATCATCGACGATGAGTATCTTTCTCATCACTTTTCACGAAACATTCGCAGGGAGGTTATCGAAAATAAAAGAGGCGCTAAGCCATGAGCACCGGGATGAAGGATTCACACCATTGACAAAACCATAAATGCCTAAAGCCCTATGCCTGAAGCCTTGAGCCTTCGCTCAACGTGTATTATGGAACCTACCCCCTGTCAAGGTCATTTCATTCCTGGGGAACGGGGATCCGGATGTGAAAAATCGTGCCCTGCCCCGGCAGGGATTTAGCGCGGATCTGTCCGCCCTGACCACGAATAATCTTCAGGCAGATGGCCAGCCCCAGGCCCACGCCCCTTTTCTTGGTGGTGAAGAACGGCTTGAAGATTTTCGGCATATCTTCCTTGCTGATCCCCTTGCCCGTGTCCCGAATGGAGATCCCGACGGCATCCCCTTCGTCGCTTTCAATCTTGGAGGTCCTCAGGGTCAAGATGCCTCCGTCCGGCATGGCCTCGATGCCGTTGAAGGCGATGTTGAGGATCACCTGCATCACCTGTTCCCCATCCACATGGGCCCGGGGGAGCGATGGATGAAGGTCCGTTTCAACGGTGATCTTTCCGGACCGTTCATTCGCCCTGACCAGCGAGGCAGCCTTCTCGATAATCGTGTTGATGTCCTGCCACGCAGGTTTCACACCATAAGGTTTTGCGTAGTTCATAAACTGGGAAACAACCCTGTTGAGCCGGTCCGTCTCCTCAATGATCACATCGAGGAGTTTCTGGTTCTCGGGACTCGACGTCTCCGACTTCAGGTACTGACCGGCCCCCTTGATGGACCCGAGGGGGTTTCGAATCTCGTGGGCCAGCGCCGTGGCCATCTCCTCGAGAAGCATCGATTTTTCCTTCTCCAGTTCGTGGTCGAAGGCATAGAGGGACGTGAAGAAATCCTTCGCGTCCGGAAAGAGATAAATAAAAATCTTCTTCAGAATGAGCTTGATCGGATCGAAGAGAAGCACGATCAGGAAAGAACCCATGAGGACGTGGGTGACGTAAGGGGCAGGCGTCGTGCCGAAGAGCCCGATGACAAGATAGAAAATGATCGTGGCGATGACGGAGGTGATAACAATCACGATCGCCCGTCCCATGATTTCGTAAAACTCCGGGAGGTGCGGGTGCACGATGATGACGAGCACGAAGTAAAGAAGGGCCGCGGCCGCGAGGTTTGAAAAGGGCGGAAATCCCAGGATGAGATAATGGAGCGCATCGGAGATGCTGATGAAGGCCGTGACCGCGCAGGCAATGGCCACATAGGCCATCCTTCTCCTCTCGACACCCGCCGATTTTTTCCGGATGTAAACCAGAAGGGCGATGTAACCGTAGAGCAGGACCAGCGAGGCGTAAAGATTAATCCCCGCATTGTAAAACGGCGAGGCGTAGAGCGGCGTGAAAAACGCGACGACAAAGAAAAGGCCGATCACGGAGGTGAGAATGACATCCCGTGTGCCGATGAAGGTCCGGCCTCTCAGGAAAAAATGCTCGAATCTCAGCAGGAGGGGGAGAGCCGTCAGCAACCCCAGGTAACCGACGTTCCTCCAGACGCCGCTTTCAAAGATACCGTCGAAAAACTCCCCGCTCTTCTGAACAAAGATCGCAAGGCAGAGGGCCGCAAAGGCTCTCTGTACAATTTCCTTTTCCTTCCTGGCCATCAGAGAAACGGCGATGACGAGGCTGACCGCCGCCAGGGTAAAGGTTTCCATGTTCACATCCCGCGGGTTTTAAAAAAGTTGCATGATGATATCGGTAAACCACCGTATAGTCAAGGAAGAGAAGCCCATCAAATGCCATTTCACAAACAATTTCAACAGGATAACACCTTTTTCCCCTTCCGGACTGTGTACCAGCCTTCACACTGTGTACTTCACTACACGCTTTTTCCCCCGAAAATCCCCAGTAACTGACCCGGAGTCACAAAAAAAATTTGTTTATTGTTTAATTATTACAGTAGTTTAAATTATTTATACTGACCACAGACCCCATGGCATGCTTTCTGCTCATATACCGTTGAACTTGCGATTTCTTGTTGCAAAAGAAGGGACAGGATTGAAAATGTCAGGTCAGAAAGCAGCCGTCGTTTTCCCGGGCCAGGGATCCCAGCGTCACGGCATGGGTAGGGATTTCTATGCAATGGTCCCGGCGAGCCGTGAGACCTTCCAGGAAGCCTCCGATGCCCTGGGTTGGGACGTGGCGGCCATGTGCTTTGGCGAGGATGAGCGCCTGCATCAGACAGAGTACGCGCAGCCCTGTATACTGGTGACTGAAATCGCCATGCTCCGGGGTCTTCAAGCCCTTTATGGTCTCAATCCCCGGTTCTTCGGGGGGCACAGTCTCGGTGAATATACGGCGCTGGTTGCAGCCGGTGTGCTTCCTCTCTCCACAGTCATCAAGATCGTGCACATCCGCGGCAAGCTCATGCAGGAAGCCATACCAGTCGGGATCGGCGGTATGTCGGCCATTGTCTCGAGAGATCTGGACGTGGAAATTATCCTGGAAGCCCTCAGGGACCTGCCGATCGATGTGGCCAATATCAACTCGGCCAACCAGGTGGTGATCAGCGGCGAGACGAAGGCCATGCCCGAAGCGGAAACGCGAATCGTACAGTCCCTCAGCACGGAAAAATCGCTGCGGTTCGTCCCGCTGAACGTGAGCGTCCCGTTCCACAGCCGGTTCATGAGCACGATCGAGAACCCCTTTGAAGATGTCCTCAACTCCGTTCGGAAGGTCATGGACAGCCGGTGTGCCTCCAAGGTGACCTCCAACTTCACGGGCGGATTTCACTCCAACGATACGGAAGACATCCTGAACAAACTGGTCTCACAGCTGAGCAATACCGTCCGCTGGAAGGATAACATGCACAC
>JAPLJU010000292.1 GCA_026388445.1 Deltaproteobacteria bacterium | reverse complement strand
GCATCGACCCCATAGTCCCCATGGAAGTCAGCATCACCCGCGTCGCCGTGACAACCGAGAAGGAGGCCGAACAGCAGGAAGGCGGCAACCGGACCATGGGAAGAAAGCACATCGTTCCCTACGCTCTGTACCGCGCCGAGGGCTATATCTCGGCCAACTTTGCAGAGAAGACTGGTTTCTCGGAGGCCGACCTGCAGCTATTCTGGGAAGCCCTTGCCAGCATGTTCGAGCACGACCACTCGGCGGCCCGGGGAAAGATGAACGCCCGGAAGCTCTTTGTTTTTAAGCACGCCACGCCCCTCGGCAACGCACCGGCCCAGAAGCTCTTCGAGAGGGTGAAGATTGAACGGGTCGGGAACGGAGAAAAGCCGCCTAGGGCCTTCTCCGACTACAGGGTATCCCTCGACAAGGAAGCGCTGCCACCTAACGTCCAGATCGAGGAGAAGATCTAATTACAATGTACGACGAAGACGACCTCATCCCTATATCGGCCCTTCAGCATTTCCTGTTCTGCGAGAGGCAGTGCGCGCTGATCCATATCGAGCAACTATGGGGAGAGAACCGCCGGACCGCCGAAGGCCGCATCATGCACGAGAAGGTCCACGGAGAGGACACCGAGACGCGGGGGTCCTTCCGGACCGAGCGGGGTGTCTCTCTCCGCTCCCTCCGGCTGGGCCTGATCGGCAAGGCAGATGTGGTGGAGTTTCACAAAACGGGCGATAGGCGCTGGCTCCCTTTCCCCGTCGAGCACAAGAGAGGGAGGCCGAAGATAGAGGACTGGGACCGGGTCCAACTCTGTGCCCAGGCTCTGTGCCTGGAAGAGATGCTCAGCGTGCAGATTCAGCGAGGAGCCATATTTTACGGGACACCACGACGTCGGGAGGAGGTCGATTTCAATCAGGAGCTCCGTGCCAAAACAAAAGATACCGCAAACGCGGTCCGTAGGCTCTTAGCCGAAGGCGTAACACCCAAACCGGGATACAGGAAGCGCTGCGTTAATTGTTCGATGGCAGGGTTCTGCCTGCCCAGGGTCATCGAGAGCAAAAAATCCGTTTCAAAATATCTTCAAAAAGAGACAGCGGGAGAATGAAAAAACACCTGAATACTCTCTTCGTGACCACACAGGGTGCTTATCTGGCCAAGGAAGGCGAGACCGTCGTCGTGCGAGTGGAGGGAGAGGCACGGCTGCAGGTTCCTGTCCATACGCTCGGGGGAATCGTCTGTTTCGGCAACGTCAGCGTCAGCCCCTACTTGATGGGTTTCTGTTCCGAGCGCGACGTGGGCATCAGCTTCCTGTCTGAACATGGACGATTCTTGGCTAAGGTTCAGGGTTCAGTGTCAGGAAATGTCCTCCTTCGTCGGGAACAGTATCGTAAGGCTGATAACAGAGACTTTTCCGCCTGCATGGCGCGGTCCGTTCTCATCGGAAAGATCGCTAATACGAGAACGGTCCTCCAGCGGGCCCTGCGCGACCATGGCGACAAGATCGCTGCCGAGGCGGTCAAAAGGTCTGTACTGCGACTGAGCCAATGCCTGGAGGCCATCGAAAAGACAAAAGACCTGGACACCCTGAGGGGCTTGGAGGGCGACGCGGCCAGAATTTACTTCAGCGTCTTCGATCACCTGATCGTGACCCAGAAGGAAGCGTTCACGTTTCAGGATCGAAACCGCCGGCCTCCCCTTGATAACGTAAACTGTCTGCTGTCGTTCATCTACACGCTGGTGATGCACGACGTTCGTTCCGCCCTGGAAACAGTCGGCATAGACCCTGCTGTGGGCTTCCTTCATCGGGATCGCCCAGGTAGGCCGGGCTGCGCGCTGGACCTGATGGAGGAATTTCGGCCCTTCATTGCCGATCGCCTAGCCCTCTCTCTGATTAACTTGAAGAAAGTAGACGAAAACGACTTCCGTAAGTCCGAGGCTGGGGCCGTGACCATGTCTGACGATGCGCGGAAGACATTGCTTGTCTCGTATCAGGAAAGAAAACGCGAGGAGATCCTCCACCCCTACACGGGCGAAAAGATGACCGTCGGCCTGCTTTACCACATGCAGGCGCTTCTGTTGGCAAGGCATCTTCGGGGTGAACTGGATGGATACCCTCCCTTCATTTGGAAATGACGCCTAAAGCGGAGACTGCTTCATGCTCGTACTTGTTAGCTATGACGTAGCCCTAGACGACGATACGGGAGCAAGAAGACTCCGTCGTGTCGCAAAGGCTTGCAAAGACTACGGCCAGCGGGTGCAATACTCCGTCTTCGAGTGCATCGTGGATCCGGCCCAGTGGGCTGTGCTGAAGCAAAGGTTGATCAAGGAGATCGATGAAGAAAAGGACAGTCTGCGGTTTTACTACCTCGGGTCGAATTGGAAAAGACGTGTCGAACATGTGGGGGGCAAAAAGACGATCGACCAGGAGGGGCCGTTGATTGTTTGAGCGGAGGCGCGAACCCCAAGCGGACATAATTCCCCCGGGGTCTTCGCGGAATAAATAACATGAAGAATTGCTTAGGTAATTAGGAAGGGCCAAGCGACATGTCAGTCAAGACAGACCTGCCGAATCAGGGGTGCGCGGATTCGGCAGAAATTCCTGAACACCCATAAAAGGTTAGATTTTTACAGGTCGCCCCTCGCGCAGGGGCGTGGATTGAAACTAGTACCTATGCCTCTCTGAACAGTATGCCTGGGTCGCCCCTCGCGCAGGGGCGTGGATTGAAACAGGGGAAATTGGACAAGGTGCGGAAGTGGAGAAATGGTCGCCCCTCGCGCAGGGGCGTGGATTGAAACTCTTTGGCGAACGTTCCATGCGCTGAGCAGTAGACGGTCGCCCCTCGCGCAGGGGCGTGGATTGAAACACAGAACCAGTCATATCCTCCGTCCGAGGCCTTGGGTCGCCCCTCGCGCAGGGGCGTGGATTGAAACATTGATTTC
>JAPLJU010000240.1 GCA_026388445.1 Deltaproteobacteria bacterium | reverse complement strand
GACCAACTTGGCTACTATCTCACAGGACCATCTGACAAAGATCGAATCCTGGCTCAATAATCGTCCGAGAAAATGTCTCGGATTCAAAACTCCGGCAGAGGTCTTTAAAGCCGAGTGTTGCACTTAATAGTTGAATGCAGGTTTGTAATTTAAGCCTTTTCCATCGTGATTTCAACTGAAACCTGTCTTGCGAATGCGTTGACTCGGTGGAATATCAGAAAGAATTTTCCAATTCAATCATTCTTTTGCAGATTCCGTGCGAGCCATTGCCCGTCAACCGGGTCCGCTGAAAAAATTTTCCACCAGCCACAGCCGTACCGGGAAGGCCCCATTGATCCACTTCAGTATCTGTGCTAATAATTCTTTTATTCCTACCCAATGATGAGCGACACCGTATCTACACAAACATCATACCGGTCGACCGTTACGTCTATGTCGAATCAGCGAATGGCTGCCCCCTTTCAGGCGGCACGGATAGCTCATGAGGCCTCCAGGTCCGGATTCACACTGTGGCCCGTTATACTGGCGGCAGCATTTCTCCTTCTGTGCATTGCCTGTAACTCACCGTCACAGCAACCCGCAACAACCCAGGAAAAAGAAACATCTGTCTCTTTAGCCGAGAAACCGCAGGTGGTAAAGCCGGCAATCGGCTTTGCGTCCCGCCAGAAATGGATCGATCACTATCAAAAACACGGGCGTGAATTCGGATCGATCTCAAGGGAGCAGTATCTGCTGAAGGCCCAGGAGCTCCGCGACCGTCCGGCGGGTGGTAACATTCTCGAGCATGTCCGGCGCGACGGCATGATTACACGCTTCGACCGGGCAACGGGCGACTTCATCGCATTCAATGCCGACGGCGTGATCCGGACCTACTTCCGACCGAACGACGGCGAGGCTTATTTCCGTCGCCAGGCCCTAAGGCGTCATTAACCATTATACATTTATACATTCTGAAAGGTAAAGAGATGGTCAAGAAAGATCCTGTATCGGATTTTCTGAAGGGGAGAGGCTGTCCCGTGCATGTGCTCAGGGGCGGCCTGAACGGGCTCATCGAAAGCTGGAAGATCACCATCGAGTCGGTGGCGAAGGGTTACAGCCTCGGCCTGGACGACTATCTGAATGACATGGACGGAAGACAGCTTATCGAAGAGGCTCTTGGCATTGCACCCGACAAGGAAAAGAAAAAGTACGCCGATCGCCTGCGACAGGCTGATGCCTGCATGAAAAAGCTGGTTGTCCCGGCAGGCAGGTGTCTCTGGGGAGACGAAGTCGCGGAGGCGGAGGGCTGGTCCGCCGGGAAAAACTGGTGGTATTTCATGAAACCGCTCAAGGCTGGCCCCGAGCTTCTTACGGAAATCGAGGATCTCTGAAGCCCGGCGAGATATCGGTTCTTGTTCTGAAGGGGTTTTCCCAGTACGTAACTTTTCGCAACGTTGTTCTTTCAGACGAATTGAGTAGGGAAAGGAGACTGAAAATGCAGGGACTGTTCACCTTGACACCCGCGGAATCGAAGAGGCTCCTCGGAAAGGCCCTTGCGGCCATGCCCGAGGTCCAGAATGCAAGGGAAAATGGCTACCTCCTCATCAGCAGAGGCTCGACGACGGCCTACGTCGCGGAGGAACTCCTCGGGGAAAAGGTCGCAAAAGAAAGACTGATGGCCGGGCAGGTCATCCGGGGGGTGCTCTGCGTTCTGAGCGCCGAGGAGAGGGCAAAGCCTATCACATTCCACAAGGGGCAAGTTCTCCCCGTGGAGCCGGGGACTGTCCTTGACAAGCTCTCACCCGGTGACATCCTCATCAAAGGGGGCAATGCCGTCGATCCCTTCGGAAACGTGGGCGTCCTCATGGCGAGTCCCGCAGGCGGCACGATGGGGCAGTTTTACATGGCCATGAAGGCCCGAGGGCTTGAGATCATCTATCCCGTGGGTCTCGAAAAACTGATCCCCTCCGTCGAGGAGGCGGCCAGGTATGGCGGAACCCTCGCGCTCGGCCGGACCATCGGGGCACGCGTTGGGATGGCCTGTGTCGCAGACGGGAGGGTCTTCACGGAGATTGAAGCCATTGAGAGCCTCTTCGGGCTTGACGCCGTCTGTTACGCCGCTGGCGGCTGGGGAGGCGCCGAGGGATCCGTGACGCTCATCGTCGAGGGGCCCGATGAAGAGGTGAATCGCTGTCTCGATTTCATTGAGCAGAAAATCAAGGGGGAGCCGCCCCTTCCCGGCGTGAAGGGCCCCTGCAAGACCTGTCCCCTCCCCTGCAGTTTCCAAGGAAAGGATGTGAAGGAACTTCCGGATTATCTCAAGTAGCAACAAATGGAGAAAGAGATGAAACTGAAAGTCGGAAGCAAGGCACCGGATTTCACGCTGCCGAGCCACCTGGACCGGAAGATCAGGCTGAGTTCCCTCTACGAGAAAGGACCCGTCATTCTCGCCTTCTTCCCTCTGGCATGGACGCCCATCTGAACGAACCAGATCCCGTCATACGAGGCAGAGCTTGCCAGATTTGCGGGATTGAATGCCCAGGTCCTGGGCATCAGCGTCGACCACGTTCCCTGCCTGAAGGCATGGGCCGAGAGCCTCGGCGGTATATCCTTCCCGCTGCTGAGCGATTTCAACCCCCTGGGGGCCGTGGCTAAAAAATACGGTGTCAAGAGGAAGGAAGGGCACTCGGAGCGTGCGATCTTCGTCATCGACGAAAAAGGGATCATCCGCTACATAGACGTGCACGACATCGACGACCGGCCGAGCAACAGGGTTCTCTTTTCGGAACTCAAAAAGCTGATGAGCAGAAAGAAATAGAACAGATCACATTCAAAATAGAGAATCGGCCGAGTCATCCCGGCACTTGTGGATAAAGATGTCGCAAAGCCGGGGATGTTATCGCGCAGATATCTAAAATGAAAACGGCGGGCGTCGGCCGGGTCCGGATCGGGGTGGGGCAGAAATCCGGGGAAACGGGTTAACTGCTGACATCCTCGATCTGGACGAGGTACCACTTCGCGTCGATCTTTCTGAATTTGTAGTAAACCAGAACGCGATTATCTTTCCCCTTCAGTCTCAGGGTGGATTCATCGGGGCTGTCCTGAGCCGTCTTCATGATGGCGATGTCCCAGTCTCTGGGATTGAAGTCGGTGAACTTCCACTCCTTCCTCGAAATCTTCTTCCTCTGGGCAGTCTCCGCATCCTCACCATCCTTATAAATGAAGACCTCCAGGGGAAACCGCGTGTGATCGCGCTGGAACTTTTTAGAGGATTTGAAGTTGATGTAAAAGGCCTTGAAGTGGTCTGCATCTTTTACATCCTTCTTAAGATTCCATCCCGTGTCGTAATCAAACATTTTAACGACTGACCCGGAAAGATCCCTGTTGATCTCTCTCGTCAGGGTTCCCTTTTCGTCATAGGCGTATTCCGTCCAGAGGGTGATCCTGCCGCTTTCTTCGGTATAATCTTTGAGCAATTTGCCGTTTTCATTGTACAAGCGCTCCTGGTGATAAACGATGTTCCCCTTTGAATCTTTATCGACGGACTTCGTCACCCGGCCGGCTTTGTCATAGGCCAATTCCCTCGAACGGATGATATTTCCGTTTCCGTCTTTTCTTGTCTCCCGAATCCGGCGGCCCTGGTCATCGTATTCCCTCTCCGTCCACCCCTGGACTGAGCCGTTGTCGCCCGTGTGGTACTCCTTGACGACGCCGCCGGGTTTCACGCTGCAGACCTGGCCAATCGCCGGACCGGCTGCCAGGCCCATCGCCATCGTGATAATCCAGCCCATTCCAAGCATTAATCTCAATAAACTCGAACTTTTTTTCATAAGACCTCACCTATGATCTTTATGCCTTACAGGCTTTAACAGACCGAATCAATGCAACACATTTGCCAGAATGAGGGGACCGGCAAAACCTTTTTTCTCCATTTCCGTATAAACTCGGGGTCATAAACTCGGGGTCAGGCTTGACATTTTGACATTCTATGATATGCAATTTCCATGGCTCGCAAACCTCGCATCCATTTCCCGGGGGCTGTCTATCATGTCATGCTGCGTGGAAACGCAGGGCAGAATGTCTTCCAAGAGGATCAGGATTTTTTACGATTCTACCGCCTGATCGAAGAGGGTCAAAAACGATATGCCCACCGTATCCACGCATTCTGCCTTATGCCTAATCACGTGCACCTTGTGATTCAAGTGGGCGAGATACCTCTGTCTCGAATCATTCAGAATTTGAGCCAGCGCTATACCTTGTGGATTAATCGAAAACACGAAAAGTCGGGTCACGTATTTCAAGGGCGATACAAGGCAATTGTGATCGACGCTGATTCCTACCTTCTGGAGCTTATCCGCTATATCCACCTAAACCCAGTTCGAGCCGGTCTTGTGTCTCTTCCCGAACATTATCCATGGAGCAGCGATAACTCCTATACTGATGAGATCAAGCATTCCTGGTTCACTACAGATTGGGTTCTCTCGCAATTTTCGGACAACCGGAACCTTGCCAGAAAACGATACAAGAAATTTTTGTACGAAGGACTCGGCGAAAGTCGAAGGATCGAATTCCATCACGGAACCGCCGAGGGGCGCATCCTGGGGGATGACAGATTCCTTGAAGCAACTCTGGAAAAGGCCAACCAGAAGACCGCTAAATCTCCGGATATCGAAAAAATCATCCGTCAGGTTTGTCGACACTTCAAAATAAAAGAGACCGATATGGTAACGACGGGAAAGAGTCGAAAGACTGCGAGCGCCCGTGCGATCTTGAGCTGGTTGGTGCGTGAATCAAACACCCTGAAGCTCACCGATTTGAGCAGAAGACTTAAAAGGGATGTCTCGGGGTTGAGCAGGGCAGCAACCATGTTTGCTGAAAAAGCAAAAAAGGATAAATATTCAAAGGACATTATGGAAAAATTGAAGAGAAATTTGCTATGACATCAAACCAAATGTCAAAATGTCAAGCCTGACCCCATGAGGAGGTATCCTGATATGGCTCAAGCTGAAATTCTCAATATTGCCCTTCTGGTTATTACCATGCTGCTCTGGGGGACCACGCCCCTCATGGAAAAGGTCGGCCTCCGGGAGGTTGATCCCCTCATCGGTGTCTTTCTCCGCAGCGCAGCCGTCGTTATTGTCCTCGCCGTCGTCTTTCTCTTCTCCGGCCGGTACAGTGAGCTTGTCAGGGTCTCTCCGAAAAATCTCGCCCTCTTCGCCGGAAGCGGCATCATGGCAGGGCTCGTTGCCATGTGGACCTACTTCTATGTCCTCAAAAGCGGGATGATGTCTCAGGTCGTTCCCATCACGGCCTCCTACCCGCTCATTACGGCGCTGCTTGCTTTTCTTGTTCTCGGTGAGAGCTTTTCTCTGCAGCGTGTCGTCGGGATCGTCATGACGGTGCTCGGGATCATTCTCATCAAGCAGAGCTGAGGGAATGGCCGATCGAACCTTGAACCACAGACGAAGCTGATGTAATCTACACTAAATCCCGTATGGAGGATCCCCTGCCGATGAAAATGACCCGGTTCGAGATGATCAAGCAGATTCGCATTCTCGCCCACATGATAAAAGAGAACCTCACAACAGACCACCTGACCGATCTCATCTTCGCGCAGAACGAAATGGAAAGACTGATCGGCCAGTTCCACGAAGAGTTCCCGGATCTGATGACAGCAGGTCAGTTCAGGGCCGCAAAAGACAATTATGATACCTTCTTGAACCTCGTCGATGCGGCCTATGCGGACGAGATGGAGAAGCCCACGAAGGGGAACCAGCCGTGAAAACGGGAATCGCAAATCTACCCCTCCACGGAGGAAAGGCCCCTGCCTGGCTCTTTGGCCGGATGAAGCACCTCGCCGGGGAGCTCACCCGTCTCATCCTCTACGACTTCGGTTCCGCCGAACTCCTGAGGCACCTGTCCGACCCTTTCTGGTTCCAGGCTTTCGGGTGCGTGCTGGGCTTCGACTGGCACAGCAGCGGACTCACCACCACGGCCTGCGGCGCCCTCAAGGAAGGCATCAGGGGGATGGAACAGGAGATCGGTTTCTTTGTCGCCGGTGGGAAAGGGCGGATGTCACGCAGGACTCCCGACGAGATCCTCGAGTACGGAAAGCATATCACCACGGACCCGGAACCCCTCGTCTACGCAAGCAGGATGTCGGCAAAGGTTGACAGCGCTGCCGTCCAGGACGGTTACCAGCTCTATCACCACGTCTTCTTCTTCGACCGGGACGGCAGGTGGGCCGTCGTCCAGCAGGGCCTGAACGATGAAAACCGCTACGCCCGGCGCTACCACTGGCTTGGCCTCGACGAGGTCGATTTCGTCTGTGAGCCCCACCAGGCCGTCTGCTGCGAGAAGAAGGCCCTCACCCTGAACCTCGTCGCCCGCGAGGGGGAGGAAAACCGCCGGGCGTCCGCCGAAATCTCCATCGAACACCCGGACAGGGTCATCGGGGAGTTCAAAAAAATCCAGACCCTGGAACTGCCGGCACGGCATGATGTGACCCCCGACCTGATCGGCCCTGAGTATTTCCACAGGATCCTGCTCAGGACCTACGAGGAGCAGCCCGATGGTTTCGAGAACCTCCTGGGACTCCGCGGGGTTGGCCCGAAGACCTTGAGGGCCCTTTCCCTCATGGCCGAACTCATCTATGGCGCGAAGCGGTCATTCCGGGATCCCGCCCACTTCAGTTTCGCCCACGGCGGCAAGGATGGTCACCCCTATCCGGTGGACCGGGAAACCTATGACCGTTCAATTATTTTCCTCGAAGAGCTTCTACACTCGGCTAAGATTGGTCATTCCGAGAAAAAACGGGCTTTTGAAAGGCTGAAGGCCTTCTGCGGCGGGAAAAATGAGCCCTGAGAGGAATTTCCATGGCCATATTTCTTGTCCAGCACGGGAAAGCCCTGCCGAAGGAGGCAAGCCCTGATCCGCCCCTCTCCGAAGAGGGTAAGGCGACGGTGGAGCGGATCGCCGGGGTCGCAATGGCATCCTGCATCAGGCCCGTCCTGATCAGGCACAGCGGCAAGGTTCGGGCCCGGGAAACAGCCGAAATCATGCCTTTTTATCTAAAACCTGCCGGCGGCATCGAAGTAACGAGGGGCATGGACCCCCTGGACGACGTCATCACATTCGCCGCCGGTCTCTCAGAAAAGGACCCTGTGATGTTCGTGGGGCACCTGCCCTTCATGGAGAGCCTGACTGCCTATCTCGTCACCGGTTCTACCGGCAAGAGGGTTGTCCGCTTCCAGAACGGCGGGATCGTCTGTCTTGATCGGGACCCGGGGCAGAAGGACTGGTTCATCCGGTGGACCCTCATGCCCGAAATCGGCTGAAATACGACCGATAATTTATATAAATACTTGTAATCATTATGAATAACTCGATATTGTGACCGAAATTTCCATCGTCTCAGCGGCTTTAGAAGCGGCCGATCGAAGACCACATGCCTCTCCTCTCTCCAGGGTGTAAAAAAAATTTTAGCCTTGGCGCCCAAGGGATCCAGCATGCAAAAATGACGGAGCCCTTGACTGGCCGTGCTTTTAACGATCAATAAAAATGCTTGACAGATACAACATATTGGGGTATCATTCGACCAAAATACAAGATGTAGAAATATCTTGAAGAGGCCTCTTCCTGCCCGGGATGAACTCATGGATTCATAAAAAAGTTTCTGCTGAAGGGTGGGGCTATTGAAAAACTTGACAGGATAGTGTATAGAGGCTACCTTAAATACGGCACCAAGCACGCTGATGTTTAAAAATCTGCGTTACCCTGATTGTGAGGATGAATTTCCGTCACTGAAAAAACCATAAATAACCCATTCATAGTTTTATCCCACCCCAGCCGCCTTAATTAATTCAAACAATTCTTATTCGCGGGATTCTTGTAAACGAGAGGAGCGTCTCTCAGTGTAAGGTGGATAGAATGAACATGGATTATGGAGGGAAAAAGATGAAAAAACCAAAGATATTCATAATGTTGTGTGTGCTGGCCTTCGTCATTTTTCTCCTCGTGTACCCAGGTCGCGTTGTACCCGAGGCCCTTTTTGACGATTTTTACTGCCGTGACATGATCGTTCGGCAGATCACCCAGCACCTGAAACTCAAAAACGCGAAGATGCCCGAAGACCAGCTCCAGCTGACCGCGAACACGCTCTACGAAGCATCACGAGAGCATGACGTCGATTATCGCCTCGTGCTGGCCATCATGGAAGCCGAGAGCAACTACGACCATGACGCCGTGTCGACTAGGGGGGCAAGGGGCATCATGCAGATCCGACCCATCCTGGCCGAGTTCCTGTCCAAGGATGTGGGGATCACATTCACCGATGAGGAAGACCTGCACGAGCCTGATTACAACATCAAGTTAGGCGTCTACTATCTGTCGTGGCTGAACAACCGGGGCTTCGATGACGCAAAGCATATGATCCATGCCTACAATGTGGGCCATAACAGGGCAAGGGAAGAACGTTCGAAGAATCCAAGCCCCAACACACGCTACGTGAAGGAAGTCCTGAGGCAGTACCAGAATAACCTGTCCTCGTTTCCGGAACTCTAAGTTCTTTCTCTTCTGAATATGTCTTCTAGACCCGCAAAAGGGCGCCAAAGGGTCTCTTCTTTCTCTTCTTATAAATAAATAATCAATAAAATCAAATAGATAGATTAAATGCCGGATGAGGCGGGTCTCTTCATCCACGGGACGGGTAAAAAAATTACAGGTGAGAATTCAGGATGTCATGCCGCCTCGACGATCATCCAGAGAACGACAATACCCCTGGGCGACCATGAACCAGGTGGCAGCCGCCTGCAAAAGTAAAACGAGTTTCATCTCACAACTCACAACGGCTGTTCCAGTGCCTGGATCACCGCCTCGGCGGCGCGCCGTCCCGACACCATGGCCCACTGCAGGGAGGCGACGTTGCGGTATTCCCCGCAGGTGAAAAGCCATGGCGAGACCTCCACATGCGGTGCCGTGGGATCCGGCACAGGAGGAGACTGCACGGGAAGGGCATGGGGTATGCGGTAGATGCGAAGGAGGCGCCACTCTTCAACACCGGGCCCAAACCAGCTTTGGAGCTGTGGCCTCACCAATGCCTCGAGGGCCCCGTCACCCTCTTCACGTTTTCCGATAATCGTCGCCGCCACGAGATGCTGACCGCGCGGCGCATAGGAGGGTGAAACAAGACTCGGCACGCAGAGGTTGTTCACGGGTTCGCTCCCCTCTGCGTTGAGCACGAGAAGCGGCTCCGGGATCGGCGGTTTCTCGCAGGCAAAATAAAGGCCCGTCATGCCCCGGGATGGCGGGATCTCCTTCTCGCCGAGAAGATGGGCAGTCTCCGGTCCCTCCGTCGCGATAACAACCGCCCTGCCCTTCAGGACTTCACCGCCCTCCAGCCTC
>JAPLJU010000205.1 GCA_026388445.1 Deltaproteobacteria bacterium | reverse complement strand
ATGTCAGGACATCGGTTACCCGGAAGTGTCATGACATAGGTAACCCTTAAGGGAATTGAGTCTAATTCTATTACGTCAGAGCTATGGTCATCACCAGAGATTATTAATTGAAATAACTATCCATGAAAAGAGCTTACAAAGACCTCAGAGTACCAAATGACATTCGAAGCACTGTAAATACGGACATTGGGTAACCCATGTCATGACACTTTTTACCCTTAGACCTGGGTTACCTATGTCGTGACACTTGTCACCTAATCACTAACTACTGTCACGTTCGAACCTGCCCGTTGCCGTAGACGATGAACTTCGTCGTCGTGAGTTCCTCGAGGCCCATGGGCCCGAAGGCGTGGAGTTTCGTAGTGCTGATGCCGATCTCCGCACCGAGCCCGAGCTGGAATCCGTCGCTGAAACGGGTGGAGGCATTCACGAGGACGGTCGAGGAATTGACCTCCGCGAGGAACCTCTGGGAATTGGTGTAGTCCCGGGTGATGATGGATTCCGTGTGGAGGGAACCGTATTTTTCGATGTGCGCGACGGCCTCGTCGAGATTTTCCACGACGCGGACGGCCAGGATCAGATCCAGGTACTCGGCGTACCAGTCCTCTTCCTTCGCCGCCTCCACATCGGGAACGATCGCGCGGGTTTTCTCGCATCCCCGGAGGGTCACACCGGCCTTGCGAAGCCTGGCCGCCATTTCAGGCAGAAAGGAACCGGCAACGTTCTTGTGGACAAGAAGGGTCTCCATGGCGTTGCAGACGCCGGGCCGC
Organism: Deltaproteobacteria bacterium; assembly: GCA_026388445.1. Taxonomy (GTDB): domain Bacteria; phylum Desulfobacterota; class Syntrophia; order Syntrophales; family UBA2192; genus JAPLJU01. The sequence continues at coordinate 5,265 of JAPLJU010000205.1, read as the reverse complement.
TGTGTCTTCGCGTTCATGCAGATGGCGTAAGCCATTTCGAGATCGGCGCTCTCATCGACGAAAATATGACAGACACCCTTGTAGTGCTTGATGACGGGTATCCTGGACTGGCTGACAACGGCCCTGATCAGTTCCTCGCCTCCGCGGGGGATAATGAGATCTATGTATTCCTCGAGTTCGAGCATGACGTTGACCGCTTCACGCTCGACCGTGGGTATAAACTGGACGGCATCTTCGGGAAGTCCCTGGAGGCGGAGCACGCCCCGAAGGATCAGGGAAATACCGCGGTTGGAATTGATGGCCTCGGATCCGCCCCTCAGGATTACCGCGTTACCGGATTTCAAACACAAGGCCGCGGCATCGGCCGTCACATTCGGACGGGACTCGTAGATGATCCCGATGACACCGAGGGGAATCCGCATCCGGCCCACGAGGAGCCCGTTGGGCCTCCGCCACATGGACGTGATTTTCCCCACGGGATCGGGCAACGCCGCCACTTCTTCGAGTCCCTGCGCCATCGCACGGATCGCCTTCTCGTCAAGAGTCAGCCTCTCGATCATGGCTTTTGAAAGGCCCTTCCGCCGGGCGTACTCGACGTCCTTTTCATTCTCCTCGATCAGGTAATCCTCGTGATGAATAAGCTGAATCGCTATCTCCCGAAGGGCTTTGTCCTTCGCATCGGTCGAGACGTTCGCGAGAATGAAGGAGGCCCTCCTGGCGTTTTTTGCGATCTCTAAAACGGTTTCCCTGATGTCCATCGCTTCCTTCCTGCCTGCTTTTTTCTCTTTGAAGCGAGACTCTATCGGAGGCACCGGCGACTGTCAAGGGCAAAGGAAGGGCGTTGCTTTTAAAAGCATTTTGGAATAGAATTGCGCGCCTTTTTTGAATGAGGCATGAAAGACGATTCCACCGGTCAGAGCCCTTCGCCGTAATCATGAAGAGAATTCGCATCAGGGCAGGAAAGAAAGCCTACAACCTCGTCAAGGACGGGGGGTTTTCCTTCGATGCCATTACGACATATGTCGGCCCCGCCGTCGGCCCGAGATGGCTCGTTGCCAGCGGTTTTGATCTCGCCCTCATCGAGGGCAGAAAGCTCGGGAGCAAGGCAAAACCCGTGTTACTCGCGGGCGCCTCTGCCGGGGCCTGGCGCTTTGCCGCCTGGGTGCAGCCGGAGCCGAGAAAAAGCTACACGCAGCTTCTGAAGGCCTACATCAGGATCCCCTTCAAAAAAACTTACACGCCCGAGATACTCCGCGATGCCCTCGTACGAGTGATCAACGCCTACGTGAAGGACGACGCCATCCCCTTTGCCCTGGCCAACGATCATTATCGCCTGGCCTTCACGACGGCGAGGGCAAGGCACCTGACCGCTTCCGAAATAGAGTGGGTCCAGCGGCTCGGGCTTGGCGCCGGCTATCTCTTCAACAGGATGCGCAGCGCGAGCCTTCCCCTCTTCTTCGAGCGCGTCGTTTTCTACAACGGCCCCCGGCCTCCCCATTTCTGCCTGCAGGAAGATTTCCGTGGAAAAGCCGTCCCGCTCAACCCGATCAACTTCAAGGACGCGCTCCTCGCCTCGGGGGCCATCCCGATGATCATCTACGGGAACCGTGACATCTACGGGGCACCAAGGGGTATTTACAGAGACGGAGGGATCGTGGATTATCACCTGAATCACGACTATGCCGCCAGGGAGAAGGATGTTAGCCTGTTTTTTCACCATCAGGAGAGGGTGATACCGGGATGGCTCGACAGAAACCTCAAGAAGCGTCGTCCCCGGGCCGGTGTTCTGGATTCCGTACTCATGGTTTATCCGTCAGAAGAGCTGGTTCAAAAATTTCCCAACGGAAAGGTCCCGGACCGGGAGGATTTCGCGGCCTTCATAGACAACCCGAAAGAAAGGATCAAGAACTGGGAGGATGTCGTCGAGCTCTGTGCCCCCCTGGGTGAGCTTTTCATCGAGGCGGTGGACAGCGGTAAAATCCGCGATATCGTCGAAAAGATCGAGGAGCCGGCTGCAAAATGATCAGCGTTGACCGACTTCGAGTCAGAACGAACCTGCTGCGGGAGATGCTCAGGGCCTGCTGTCTTTGCCCGAGGGCATGCGGGGCCAACAGGGCCTCCGGGGAACAAGGTTTCTGCGGCATTAACGGGGAGGTCATCCTCTCGCATGCCCTACCCCATCACGGGGAGGAGCCGGCCATTTCCGGCACCCGGGGGGCAGGGACGCTTTTTTTCTCCTCCTGTAACCTGAAATGCATCTACTGTCAGAACCACCAGATCAGCCATGGCGTCACCGGCAGGCCCAGTGACGGGGAAGCATTGGCGGATGTCATGATCGCACTCCAGGAAAAGGGGTGCCACAACATCGAACTCGTCACCCCCACGCCGCACCTTCCCGGAATCCTGGAGGGCCTCACGCTTGCGACACAAAGGGGTCTTCACATCCCCGTGGTTTACAACTGCGGGGGCTACGAGGATACCGGCGTGCTCGGGCAACTCGAGGGAATCGTCGATGTTTACCTGCCCGATTTCAAGTATGGGAACGATGAAAGGGCCATGAGATTCTCGGGTGTCGGGGATTACGTCCACCAGGCCCTTACGGCATTGCGAGAAATGCTCCGCCAGGCCGGTGAGGAGCCGCTCCTCGAGGACGGAATCGTTACGAGGGGTTTGATTGTCCGTCACCTGGTCCTGCCCGGAGCGGTTGAAAACAGCTTCGATGCCCTGCGGCTTCTCCGGAAACACATCCCCCTGACGGTCCCCCTGAGTCTCATGTCCCAGTACACACCGATGCCCCCGGTCGCAGCGCACCCTGACCTGGGTCGCAGGCTCTCGCGTGAGGAATACGATGCCGTTGTCGATCTCGCCCTCGATCTCGGCTTCGAGACGCTCTACATCCAGGATGTGGACGAGCGGCACATGGCCCCTGATTTCAGACTTGAAGCACCTTTTCAGTGGCTCTAAAATGAAATATTAATAAACTTGAAGGTGTCCGATGGAAGGTTTTTCTTCTTTTGGAAAGATACTGATCATCATCGGCGCGGTGATCGTCATTGTCGGCGTCGTTCTTGTTTTTAGCGCTAAGATCCCCTGGCTCGGGCGTCTTCCGGGAGACTTCTCCTATAAAGGGAAAAATTTTACTTTCTACTTTCCCCTCGGAACGAGCATCCTCATCAGCATCGTCCTGACGCTGACCTTATGGCTCATCAGCAAACGATAGGGTTAAGGGGTCAGGGTCACGGGGTGAAGGGCCTTTGGCCCTTGCTCGCCACTCACCACTCGCCACTCACCACTGACAAAGGCCTCCAGCCTTTGTCAGCCCCAGAGCACCAGCCCCAGTTCCTGCTTGGAAGCGAGGTCCTTGTTGTAGGGCATGACCCGGACACCGTAAGAGTGGGGGCCGTTTTCCTGCACCACATATTCACCGGTAAAGGTCACCATCCCGTCCTTGGCTTTCCCGACCATGTGAAGCGGTATGGCAATCGGTGGCTTGATGAAAACCTGATCGTCCCGCCTGCCGATGACCAGCTCGGCCAGAATCTCCTCCGGCTCCAGCTTCCCGGGATCGACGCGCACGCTCACCGCGAAGGGCGTCCCCACAACCACGCAATCCCCCATGATGCCGTCCACGTGTACATCGAGAAGCTTTACGGACGAGAAGCGCATGGGGACCTTGCGCTTCCAGTCTGCCAGTTCTTTGGCGAGCCTGTAATTGTCGCGCGTGACGGCCTGTGCCCTTCTCGCCGTGGGAAGATACATCTTGGTGCAATAATCGCGCATCATACGATCTGAGTTGAAGACGGGGATGAGTGTCTCCATGGCACGCTTGATCATGCTGATCCAGCGGACGGGGATGCCCGCTGAACCTCGTTCGTAATAGAGCGGCGTGATGGAGTCCTCCATGAGCGCATAGAGGGATTGAGCATCGGATTCATCGGTGAACCCGTCCTCCTGGGACATGTCCGCCATGACCGGCCCGATGGTCCATCCGTTGGTGCCGTCGTAGCCCTCGCACCACCAGCCGTCAGAGGTGCTCACGTTGAGGCAACCGTTAATGGTCACCTTCTGGCCGCTCGTGCCGCAAGCCTCGAGGGGTCTCCGGGGGTTGTTGAGCCAGAGGTCGATCCCCTGGACGAGAATGCGTGCCGACTGAAGGTCGTAGTCCTCGATAAAGAATATTTTCCCCCTGAACCTTTTGTCCTTCGTGACATCGATCACCTTTTTGAGAATGTCCCTGCCCATCTGATCGTTCGGATGGGCCTTGCCCGCATAGAGGATGTGAACGGGGCGTTCGGGGTGGTTGACGATTTTGTCGAGCCTGTCGAGGTCCATGAAAAGCAGGTCGGCCCGCTTGTAGGGGGCAAAGCGTCTTGCGAATCCGATCATGAGGGCCGCCGGGTTGATCTTCCCCAGGATTTCCTCCCGCAGGCCCCTGGAGTACCCGTACTTGCTCCAGTGCCTCGAGATGTTGTCACGGAGGAAATTGATGAGATCCTGCTTCAGCTCGTACCGGACACGCCAAAGGACGAAATCAGGGATGTTGTGCACCCGGCTCCAGCGCTTTGCGTCCATGACCTCCTTCTCCCAGTCCAGCCCAAGATAATCCTCCAGGAGCTCCCGCATCCTCGGCGCCACGTACGAGGGCAGATGAACGCCATTGGTGACGTAATCGATGGGGATGTCGGTATCGTAAAACCCTTTCCAGACCTCCCGCCACATGTGGCGCGACACGGCGCGGTGCATGCGGCTCACGGCGTTGCTCATGTTTGAGAGCTTGAAGCCGAGAATGTTCATGAAGAAGGGCCTGTCGTCGCCGATCTCCTTCCTGCCCAGTTCGAAGAGCTGGGACCATGAGATGCCGGCACGCTTGATGAAATTCGAGAAGTAGTACTCGATGAGATCCCTGGCAAATCTCTCGTTGCCTGCCTCCACGGGGGTGTGCGTCGTAAAGACGGTACTGCCCCGGACGACTTCCGCGGCCTCGTCGAAGGAAAGCCCCTCGTCGGTCATGAGGGCGGTGATCCTCTCAAAGACGAGGAAAGCCGAGTGCCCCTCGTTGATATGATAGACGCGGGGTTTGATTCCCAGCTTCTCCAGGAGACGGATACCGCCGCGCCCGAGGAGGATCTCCTGTTCGATCCGTGTCCGCTGGTCCGCGGGATAGAGCCTCGCCGTGATCCGTCTGTCCTGCAAGGTGTTCTTGCTCACGTCGGTGTCCAGCAGAAACAGGGAAACGCGCCCCACCTTGATTTCCCAGATTCTCGC
>JAPLJU010000204.1 GCA_026388445.1 Deltaproteobacteria bacterium | reverse complement strand
CAAATCTACCGGTAGATACAACATTTCTTCTGGAAATCGACAGATGTCATCAGTTTTCAAATCAGATAATTTTTATCTGTAAGTTATGCCGATTCCGTATAAAGCATGTCCGTTTATCAATATGCCGAATTATTAAGTTGTTTCGCACGATTATCTGAGAATTTTTAAATCCATTTCGCTTGACATAGATATCTGTTTGGTATTTCGCGGAATAAGCGTAAAAATAACTGTACGGGAGATTACACAATGAAGATAATGCGATGCATATTTTCCGCCATCTTGTTGTTTTCATCCGTCTCGGTTTTCTCCTTATCGGGGTATGCCGCGAACAATCAGATACCGACTGCTGCCCCTATGACAACAGATCTGGCTGGTGGTTCAGGCGCCACTGCTTTTCCTTCCGTATTCCGTGTTCTATGTCCCGCCAAGCAAAGCAGTGGCACCGGGTTCCTTCACAAGAGTGGAAAAGTCATAACAGTCTTTCACGTTGTTTCAGGCTGCGCAGCTCAGGATATCCTTTTGCTCGGGGTCCAGGGACAAGCAATCAAAGTGACCAAAGTTCTTGTAGATGCCGGCGTTGACCTTGCGCTGTTAACTCCCGCACAGGATATCAAGGCGCCTACCCTCACTATAAGTGAAAGTGATCGACACACGATCGGGTCTCAACGGCCTGTTGCCCAAACCGTTTTTCGGAAGCATCAGTGAACCGGGCAGTGGCGGTACCCGGACACACCTATCCGGTTCGTAAAAAATGATCCCATGCGGCTGCCAAACGATGCAATGCCGCACAAGATACGATGATGGGGCACCAGAGATGCCCCGGATGTGGCTGTCGGGAGCGTCATCCCGCAGGCCACCCCCCGTTCTTTGACATGCCGAAGCAGGATCATCATGTTCTGAACGGCTGCCGTCAGATACTCCTGGATCTGGACCCTCCAGAGCCTTCTCCAGCGGGCGCGCTTGAAGCCATACCGGACGGACCAGGCAAAGGATCGCTCCATGAGATGCTGCCGAGTCCGGATATCCTGCCGGGCTGACGCGGATCGGGCTTGCTCCCTCATCCGGTCCAGCTCCTGTTGCCTCAGGTGCCGCTTGATCGAGCGGCCCGCCTTGGCGGTGGTGCATTGGCTTCTCAGCGCGCATGCTTCGCAGATGCCGCGAGCACAGAGATAATCCACAGCCTGTCTCGTCACATGATGCCGTCGCGGCGCAAGCTCCTGCCCCGCAGGGCAGAGATAGCGGTCGGTCTCCGGGTTGTACCGGAAGGCCTGCTCCGAGAAGATTCCCTTGCGCCGTCCGGTGTTCTCCTGGCTCTGCTTGATATCCGGGATGTGGGCCCGGATGCCTCGATCGTGACAGGACAGATAGTTATCGACCGTCCCGTACTTGGTGTCCGCCACGACGACCCCGGCCGCCTGCTGCGTGTTGCGGCCGTGTTGTTCCATCAGAGGCACTAACCGGTGGGCCTCGTTGGTCTCGCCCGTGGTGACCTCGGTGGCCGTGATGATCTCGTGGCTTGCATCCACGGCCCGGTGCACCTTGTACTTCAGGCGGGCGCCGTCCTTGCCCTGGCGAACCACCGAGGCATCGGGATCGGTCGTGGAGACGTGGCGGCGATTGGCCGCCCCCGACTTAGGGTCTTCCGGAGGATCGTCAGGGACTGGCGCTGTCGGCTGATCGTCGAGCCGCAGCTCCAGCTCCCGGCAGCCCTTCACCAGGTAGGGCTTGAGCGCCTCGCGGCTCACCACGGAGTTGTTGGAAGCATCGGCCTGGATAAGGCTCGAATCGACAAAGAGCTTGGTGCCATCCACGAGCCCCGCTTCCGCGCACTGCCAGACGATACGCTCAAAGAACCGACGGAAGGCCTCCGCGCCCCAGCGGGCTCTGGCCTTGCTCAGCACGCTGTGGTCCGGGATCACGCTGTCCAGATCGTAGCCCAGAAACCACAGCCAATCCAGGCGAAGCGGAATCGTGCTCATCAGCTCCCGCTCCGAGCGTACGTTGTACAGAACCACAAGGAGCATCATCCGCAGGATCACCGGGGGTGGCACCGACACATTGCCGTTTTCCTCGTATCGGTCTTGGACCTCGTCATAGATGAAGTCGAAGTCAACCCGGCTCTTGATCCTCCTCAGGACGTGATGATCGGGGATACGCTCCTCCAGATGGATCGAAAGGTAAAAAAGCTTCGGCTGATAATCGGATTGGAAACCCATCATGGCAATCTCTCCATGTATCGTGGCGTTGCCAATCCTATAAAGACATCATCATCTACATGCAATGGTTATTTGGGCAACAGACCGTCAAGTCTCAACGTGGGGGTATCCGGCGGGATATAACGGCTTGGCGCCTTTGCTTAGTTCCGGCTATCTATCTGGTACAGATAACATTCCAGGACCGAGCGGAAAGCCTGTAACACGCCTTGTTGTGAATGCAGCATTCAACTCAGGCAATTCTGGTGGACCACTTGTTGAAATTGACGGTAACCGAGTTATCGGCGTTGTTGCCAGCAAACTTGCTCCTTTACCTCCATATATCGAAAAAGCTCTGAAAGCACTTAAAGAAGCCAAATACGGCCTTATGTTTACAAAAACGAAGGAGGATGGTACCAAGGAAGGAGTCTCAGAAGCCCAAGTTACTGAAGAGATCCTACAGTATCTAAGAAGTCAGACCCAGTTGGTCATTGGTCATGCAGTGTTGGTAAAGGATCTAAGAAGTTTTCTCAAAGCAAATGGCTTAGACCCATGACCAAAGACTCCCGAACAAGTCACTCGGGCGGACTCGCATGATGCTCGCCGCACAGTTCAATCGTTGGCCATGGAGGAATGAAATGGGATTAGCAGATTGGTTCAATACGTTTTGCTCGAACATCCAAGTGCAAGATGGGGGCACAATCTCCACGCGTTACAAAGCCATAACTCGCCGGCTCAACACAGACTTCTGGAATACGACTTCTGAAACCTCACACAGTCTCTATGTCGGATCATATGGCCGAAATACTGCCATCCAGGGTTTCAGCGATCTGGATATGGTGTTTGAGTTGCCTTCTGATCTCTACATCCAGTACGACAAGCACAGCGGTAATGGACAGTCGGCGCTCCTGCAAGCTGTTCATAACTCCATGCAAAAGACCTACTCGACATCAAGTCTTGGCGCTGATGGACAGGTTGTCGTTGTGAGCTTCCAAGATGGTATCACATTCGAGGTCGTTCCTGTCTTTAACAACAATGCTGGAAGCTACACTTTCCCTGACTCAAATGACGGCGGTACTTGGCGGACAACGGATCCGAAGCCCGAGATCCAGGCCATCCGCACGAGGAACAGCAACTGCAATAGCAACTTGGTGCCCCTCTGCCGAATGATGCGTTCCTGGAAACGCAAATGGGACGTCCCCATCGGCGGGCTCCTGATTGATACGCTTGCATATCAGTTCATTGACGGATGGCAGTACAAGAATAAGTCATGCTTATACTACGACTACATGTGTAGGGACTTCTTCCGGTTCATGGCGGACCAAGACAAGGAGCAGAAATACTGGAGGGCTCCCGGTAGTGGTCAGTATGTGAACGGAAAGGGTCTCTTCCAGTGGAAGGCAACCAGGTGCTACAATATCGCGGATGAAGCAATAGAGCAAGAAATGGCCACCCCCAAGAGGGAATGGTCAGCCAAGCAGAAATGGAGGGAGATCTTTGGAACCTCATACCCAGACTGATGACACCCCTGATTCTCGTTCCATTCTTGAGGGGCAACTTCGCGAGTGCTTCGGCCGTGTCGTGTACTCCCACAAGACGCACGAGAAGTGCGCCGACATTCTTCTGTCGCGACTCTCACGGATCAAGCTGTGGCAAATCATACTGTCCGCGGTCACGACTGTCGGCTTCATCGCGGCCGTGTTCGGCGCGGGAAGAAATGGCGCTCTGGTCGGTATTCTCGTATCGACAGCGCTCTTGGTCCTGAATGCCTACACGAAGAACTACGATCTGGGCGAGCTTTCCCAGAAGCACAGATTGGTAGGGGCTGATCTGTGGATTATCCGAGAGAAGTACCTTTCTCTGATAACTGACCTTAGGATGGGGGAAAAGCCTATCGAGACACTCCAGGCAGAGCGGGACGCTTTGCTTGAGGAACTGCATTCTGTCTACTCGAGTGCCCCCAGCACGACATATCAAGCGTATCGGAAAGCCCAAGAGGCTCTTAAGCAGCTTGAAGACATGACATTCTCCGACGCGGAAATCGATGCCTTTTTGCCAAAAACCCTGAAGAAAGGCTAACAAGAGCGTCGACCACTACGGTTCGCACAGCGCGGATGCGGTGTGAACCGAGGGTCACGCTCAGCGTCCAGCATGAGTCATTTATTCGGGGGTATGTATGAGTACAAGCGATACGATCGCGCTGGTGTCACAGAACTTCAGCCGAATATACCTTGGCGGAATTCCCTCTCTTTTGAATGACGACGGTGCGTTTCTTTCGTTCATCGTCATTCTTACCGCGACAGAAGCCTTAGGCGGATTCCTGAAGCCAAAGGA
>JAPLJU010000057.1 GCA_026388445.1 Deltaproteobacteria bacterium | reverse complement strand
TTGAAGATCTTTTTTTTGACCCAGCCGGCATCGTCCATTTTGACCCGGATTTTCGAAGCCAGATCCTCCCAGAAACGGGAGGAGGTGATGATCACGGAGGGGCCGATTTCACGGAAATCCTCATCCACCGTCTCCAGGGTTTCGGGGAAATTCATGGTCATGCCGCCGGCGAGGGTTATCCCGACGCCCCACATCTGATCGACGATCCAGGCGGGTGGCGTAACGGAGATCCAATTGGACCCGATGCCGATGGGCGCCGTCTCGAGCCATTGACGGGCCATCTCGGTAAAGCTGCGGTGACTGAGCATGGCGAGCTTCGGGATGCCCGTCGTGCCGGAGGTCTGGATCATGAGGGCTACGTCGCCTGCCTTCCCACGGGCCAGTTCCCTGGAAAATCGTTCCGGTTCCTCGAGGTCGAGTCTTCTGCCCCGGTCCAGAAGCTCGCTGTAGGAGATGAGCCATGGATCGTTTACATATCTTCGCATCCCGGTGGGGTCGACGTAGATGACCTGCCGGATATGGCCGAGTCTGGCCTTCATCTCCAGGAGCTTGTCCACCTGTTCCTGGTCCTGGACGATGACGATGGTCGCCCTGATCCGGCTGAGAGCCGTTGCCAGTTCCTCGGGGGCCGACGAGGTGAAGAGATTCATGGTGACGGCCCCCGCCGATTGCCCACCGACCTCGCTGAAGAGCCACTCCGGGTGATTGTTTGTAACGATGCCGATGTTTTCACCCCTGCGAAGTCCCAAGGAGACGAGACCGAGGGCCGTCTGACGGACATAGTCCAGGTAGGTCTGCCAATTGTAGGTTTTCCAGATGCCGTAGGCCTTCTCACGGATGGCAACCCGTGAAGGGTCCATCCTTCTGGCCTGATCGGCCAGGACCTGCGGAAGGGTGAGACGCCCGAATGATACAAGGACATCGGGAGCCACCCTGATCAGATCTGCAGCTTTTGCCATCGATTCAGCCGCCCTCCCCTGCACCTCTTTCCCCGTCTCCGCCGAGATAGGCCCGGACGACTTCCGGGTGCGACTGGACATGCTCCGGTGATCCCTCTGCGATTTTCACACCGAAATTGAGCACGGTCACTCTTTTCGATATGCTCATCACGATCGACATGTCGTGTTCGACCAGGATCATCGTCTGACGCCAGGTTTCGTTCAGTTCGACAAGGAAGCGGACCATGTCTTCCTTTTCTTCGAGGTTCATCCCTGCAAAGGGCTCATCCAGAATGAGAAGTTTGGGCTCCAGTGCCAGGGCCCTGCCCAGCTCCAATCGCTTCCGGAGCCCGTAGGGGAGTGAGCCCACCAGCTTGTGTCGAATCGGCTGAATCTCCAGAAAATCGATAATCTCCTCGAGGACCTCCCGATGACGGACCTCCTCCTGTCTGACTTTCTTCGTGAAGAAGACCGCCTGCCCGAATGGATACCGACAGTGGACATGGCGGGCGAGCAGGAGATTGGAAAGAACCGTCATGCCGGGAAAAAGCTCGATGTTCTGAAAAGTCCTTCCGATGCCATGTTCGATCAGGCTGTGGGTCGGTAGACTCGTGATGTCCTTGGCGTTGAAAAGAATCTGCCCCTCCTGACCCCGATAGTAACCCGTGATGCAGTTGAGGAGACTGGTCTTCCCCGCACCGTTGGGACCGATGACAGAGACGAGTTCACCTGTTCTGACGTCCAGGTCGATGGCGCTCAGTGCCACGATCCCGCCGAACCGCAGCGTCAAACCCTTCACGAAAAGCTCGGCCTTTCTTTCCTGGTTCAACGTCTCCGCATAAATGCTGGGCTGACCTCGAAATGCCTTCATGAATGCTCGGGCCCCGCTATTTCAGAAGTTTCATCTTTTGTCTGCCCGGGCTGTAGAAGTTTGTCCGGGGAATGAAAGTGCCGTCCTCTTTCACCTGCACGATCCTTCCCGCGAAGGACCCCTCATGATCTGTTTTCGTGTAGGTGAGCTTCGGCATCAGGCCGCCGAAATCCTCGTCCTTGAATGATTCCATGGCCATGTTGATCGTCTCTCGGTCAACCTTGCCGTATTTTTCATGGGCACGCTGAAAGGCTCTCTCCATGATCATGCCGACGACGACCCCTTCCCAGTAGGCCGCGTCGAAACGATCCACCGTCTTGTAGCGCTTCCACAGATCTCTCATAAGCGCCATCCCCTTCGATTTATCCGCCGGCAGCCCTCCGGAAAACTGGATCTTCAATCGATTTCGGATTAGTCCTTTCCCCAGCTTGAAGAAGTCGGGGTCCGTGGAGGTCCAGGTCCCGAAGAACTGGGGGTTGTAGCCCATGCGATCCGCACTTTTAAAGGCTGTGACGATGGTCGCCGGAAGCATCTGCATGAAGACGTAATCCGCCCCCGCTTTTTTCAGACGCAAAAGCTCCGTGGTCAGGTCCACCGTCTTGGGTGGGAATTCCTCTATAGAGACGATGTTGATCCCGATTCTCGCGGCGTATTCCTGGCTGGGCTTGTGGATGGAGCGGCCGTAGGCGTTGTTGTAAGTGAGAAGCCCGACCTTCGGGGTTTCGGTTCCCTTGTGGGTGGCGCGGATGTATTCCAGGACGGCGTAGCAGTCGAGTCGGTAGCTCCCGAAGGGGAGATACATGTATTCAATTGGCGCCTCCAAGATCTCCCAGCTCGTCGAATAGTTGATGGTGGGTATCTTATATTTCTTGACGATCGGTTTTGCGGCGAGTCCCTCACCGGCACCCCACGTGGCGATCATGTCCACATGGTCCTGGGTCGCAAATTTTCTGACCGCCGTTACAGCCTCCGAAACCTTGTAAGCCGTGTCGACGAGAACCATGTCGATCTTTCTGCCCGCGACACCGCCCTTGACCTCATTGACGTAGCGGAAATAATCCTGCTGCCCTTTGGCGTGAAACTGCCCCCAGGTCGAAGCGGGGCCCGTGAGATTGATAGCGGCGCCGACCTTGATCGTCTCGGCGGCTGATGCCTGCGCCGGCAGGCAAAGTGCCGCAAGGATCATAACCATTACGGTCGTCATGAGAAAATATCTCTTCATCTTTCATCCCTCCTTAATTTACGAAATTAAAAAGGCCGCGGGATTACCCACGGCCTTGAAATATAAAAAGCCGCGGGCCCTTTTTCGGTCTGCCCACGGCTCAATTGCTCAGAAGTTCATGTCATGAGCGCACCAGGCAGACCTCGCCAAAAAAGCCGAAAAAGCTAAAAAAGCCGAGGATGCTGCCTTTGCTGTATGACATTTGGGGGTTACTTCCTCCGAACTTGTGGGTCCATTCATAAACGAAGGGGTTTCAAATGTCAAGAGGAAAAAAGCGTCCCTCCTTCCGTCGCGCAGGGTAAGGAAGCCCGCTGAAAGCATTCTTCGTTTGTTGTGATAATAATCATTTTATGGTATTCAACCCAAGATTTTTTACAATGGAGCAATCAATGAATCCGGAAATCTTTCGGGAATACGATGTCCGGGGTCTGGTCGGACGGGACCTCGACTTCGGAGTGGTTTACAATCTCGGAAGAGCCATCGGCACATTCGGGGCCACAAGAGGCGTCAGGACCATGACGCTGGGCAGGGATTGCCGCCTCAGCTCCGAAGAATACGCCAGGGCCATGAAGGGCGGCCTGATGGCCGCGGGCATGAGAGTCATCGACGTGGGTTTGTGCGCCACCCCCATGCTCTACTTTTCCATACGGCATTACAAAACCGACGGCGGCGTGATGGTGACGGGAAGCCACAATCCGCCGGAGTTTAACGGCTTCAAGATCTGTGTGGGTCCCGACACGATCTACGGCGAGGACATTCAGGCGTTGAGACAGATCGTGGAAAGGGGGGTGTACGCCGCCGGCAACGGTTCCTCTGAGACGGGTGAAGTGACGGGGGCTTACGGGGATTGCCTCTACAAAAATGTGAAACTCCGCAGGGGGCTCAAGGTCATCGTCGACGGCGGAAACGGCATGGGTGGACATTTTATCGTTCCGATCCTGGAGAGATTTGGCTGCCGGATCACGTGCCTCTACTGTGACATGGACGGCCGCTTCCCGAACCATTTTCCCGACCCCACCGTACCGGGGAATCTAAAGGAGCTCATCCACCGTGTCTTGGAGGAAAAGGCCGATGTCGGTATCGCCTTCGACGGTGATGGGGACCGGATCGGCGTTGTAACCGACCGGGGGGAGATCCTCTGGGGGGATGAGCTGCTGCTTCTTTTTTCCCGTTTTATCTTGAAGGAAAGGCCCGGCGCCACCATCATCGGGGAAGTGAAATGCTCCCAGCGGCTCTACGACGACATCGAGAAGCACGGCGGGCGTTCCATCATGTGGAAGGCGGGTCATTCCCTGATCAAGGGGAAGATGAAGCAGGAAAAGGCCGTGCTGGCGGGCGAAATGAGCGGTCACCTTTTCTTCGCCGACCGCTACTTCGGCTACGACGATGCCCTGTACGCAGCCTTGAGGCTTCTGGAGATCCTGTCAGGGACCGAACAGACAATAAGCGGGCTTCTTGCCGACGTTCCGAAGAGCTACACCACGCCGGAGATCCGCATCGACTGTCCCGATGCGCTGAAGTTCAAGGCCACCCAGGCGATCAAGAAATATTTCCAGAAGGACTACAAGACGATCGAGACCGACGGCGTGCGCATCATCTTCAATGACGGCTGGGGGCTTGTGAGGGCTTCGAACACCCAGCCGGTCCTGGTGCTGCGTTTCGAGGCGTCCACCCCTGAAACCCTCCAGATCGAGCGAAAGATGGTCGAGGATGTGCTCAACGCTATCCTGGTGAAAATGGGCGCAAGAACATGAAAAGGCTGATAGGCATGATGAACCGGCCACATGTATGGCTCATAGCCCTTTTGTGTTTTTTCTCATTTTTGCAGACGGCGATCTTCTGTCAAGTTGCGACACCTAAGGCAGGCAGCGATCAGGCGTCCCTGCCCCCCGAGGCCCGCCTGACCAGGATTTCCGTCGGCGCGGCCGTTCTCTGGGTCGAGGTAGCCTCGACACCGGAAGCCCAGACCCGGGGGCTCATGTTCAGGGAAAGCCTCCCCTGGGACCGTGGGATGCTTTTCGTCTATGAGAAACCGCAATACCTTGCTTTCTGGATGAAGAATACAACCATTCCCCTTGACATCGCCTTCATCTCTGCCGACGGGAGGATCGCACAGATTCGCTCCTTGATCCCACTCTCGGAGAAGACCCGAAGCTCCCGCGCACCCGCCCTCTACGCCCTCGAGGTGAACCGGGGCTGGTTCAGGAAAAAGGGAATCAAGGTCGGTGACAAAATCCGGTTCTGAAAGAAAAAGGCCGTCCGATACGACGACCTCTGAACGGCTCTGATGGTCCAACCCCCAAGCCCCTGTCTTCCCTGACCTTCACCCCGTCATAAGATCCCAACCCTCATCTTCCATACTCGACGATCTTGATCAGCGTGTTGGCGGGTAGGGTCTGTCCCGGTGTCCCGCCGTTGAGAACCACCACATCCTTCAGTTTATCATCGGGGACGCCGAGGGAGCGCAGGGCATTCTCGATGGTCTCTGTCTTCTTGGTAAACCGGGCCCTGATGCGGTCCGGCTGGACGTTGATTTTCTCGGGATCCTTTAATTCTTCAAACGCGCTGAACGTGTCACTGAAAGTCTGTTCATACTGGGGGAAAAGACGCGCCGAACTCAGACCGTGAAACACGAAAATTTGCCTCTCCTTTTGTATGAAAAAGGAAAGGGTTCTCACTACGCCCTGGCGGCTTCGTACCTCTGACAGGATTTGCTGTGACGGGAGACCATTGACGGAGCGCGACTCACTTCGGATGATCCTGGCGTTCGTCTTTGTTATAAAGTTACTGGCCGCCTCTGCCGGAGAACTACCGGACGCCCCGAAAAAGAGGATCACGGCGTCTTTCTTCTTGCTGACCATCTGGACGGCGGCCGGGGTGTCGTTTGACTTCCACTCCGCAGGCACGGGAAACTGGAACCGCATCCCTGGGTGGTAATAAACACCCTCTTCCGCGTATCCCTGCCTCGGGTCATCCCCGTAGATCATGCCGTCGATGATTTTCAAGTAATCTTCCCGGTCGATTTTCGGATCCCTGAGGCCCATTTTCTGCTGCATCTGTTTCGACTGGGTCCTGATGGCGTTTTCGCGATCTTCGGGGCTCGGGTGCGTAGAGAACCAGCTCGGAAGCCCGCTTCGATCCGATTTGGAGTCCATGCGCTGAAGCGTTTCAAAAAAATCCGCCATCTGAGCAGCGTCGTATCCCGCCTTCGTGGCATATTCAACGCCCAGCGAGTCGGCTTCCCGCTCGTTGTCCCTGCTGAACTTCAAAAAGAGGGTTCCGACGCCGAGCTGCGCGAGGCTGGACACGTCCGGGATTCCGAATATTTGAAGGCCGATGGATAACCCAGTCAGACCATATTGAGCCATCTGGGCCTTGCTGATCTGCTGTGCTGAATGACGGGCTGTGACGTGGCCGATCTCGTGGCCCATGACCCCTGCGAGTTCCGCCTCGCTGTTCAGTGTGGCGAGGATTCCCCGGGTGAAATAAATATAACCCCCGGGTGCGGCAAAGGCGTTGACCACGGAGGCGTCGAGGGTCTTGAAATGCCAGTCCAGCTCGGGACGGTGGGAGAGTTTGCCCAGGCGCTGGCCCATTTCATTGACATAGGCAGCCAATCTCTGATCATCGTATAGACCGTACTCTTTGGTCACTCCGGCATCGGTTTGCCGGCCGAGTTTGATTTCATCCTCTTCGCTGACCAGCATGAAATCCCGACCTCCGGTGACGGGGTTTACGGCACAGGAAATCGTCAAAAGCACCACCCCGATCAGGATGAATCCCTTCACGATCGACAGGACACGTTCTCTTTTCATATCTGATCCCCCGAAAGGATAGATCTACCCGGGCATTCGAGCATCGGACACATCCATGACCGGCATGTCGTGCTCCACGAAGATCAACCGATCTGTTTCAAATCCCCAAGCCTTGGCTCTCGAAATCAGGTCGGTGAGGATCTGTTCGTCCAGCGACTTTTCCCGAGAGAGAATCCACAGATAGGACCGACTGGGACCCGCGACCATGACGTAAGCGTAGTTTTCCCCGTCCAAGGCAATAATATGATATCCCCCCCAGAAAGGGCCGAAAAAGGATACCTCGAGACTCCCGATATTCTTCTCGCCGATAAAACGGGCTACACCCCTGATTTCCCGCCACTGCCCTTTTTGAATGTCAAAACCCCGGTTCAAGACCTGGATTTCATCTCCGCTTCCCCTTGAGTATTCGGCCGTCACATTGCCGAGGCCACGCTCGAAGGCGTGGTCGAGCCTGGCGATTTCGTACCATTTCCCGAGATACCTTTCGACATCGAAACCCTTTACGGGCTCCAGGCCCTCAGGGATCTGTGTGCATCCCAAGACTACCAGGAGGACACTTAAAACCGCCGACAAAAACCTCATCACCCATCCCCTTGCCACAGCGTTTCAAGTAACGGCGCTTCTCTAACTTGCCAATTTAGCAGAAAGGGCCGTGATACTCAATTCGCATCGAAAGGCGATATGAATACCACATAACGGATTCCGGACCGCAATCCGTAAGAAAAAAGGGCTTCGACATGAGCCGGAGCCCCCGGACTTTCTGGTCGGGGCGAGAGGATTTGAACCTCCGACATCCTGCTCCCAAAGCAGGCGCGCTACCAGGCTGCGCTACGCCCCGAATGTTCATTTATTGCACTCGAGCAGTCTCTTTTTCAAAAGATGGAGAGCCCGTCCCCTGTGGCTGGTGACATTTTTCACATCGGGGGCAAGCTCCGCCGCCGTGAAACCGAGCTGCGGATCTTCAAAGATGGGATCATATCCGAAGCCTTTTTCTCCCCGGGGCTCGAATATGATCCTCCCGGGCCAGCGGCCTTCGAAAGTCTCAAACGTCCCGTCGAACCGGAAAAGAACGAGAACACATCGGAATGCGGCGGCCCGGTTTTCGGCGCCAACCCCTTGAAGCTCAGCGAGAAGCTTTCGGATATTTTTTTCGTCCGTCGCGTCCGACCCGGCGTACCGGGAGGAGTAGATGCCGGGTGCGCCGCCCAGGGCGTCCACCTCGAGACCCGAGTCGTCGGCAAGCACCGTCTCCCCTGTAATCCGTGAAACCGTTCTGGCCTTTATCAGGGCGTTCTCAAAAAAGCTCTTCCCGTCCTCCTCGATGTCTGGGATGTCCGGAAAGTCCTCCAGGGAAAGGATCTCCACGTCGCAATCCCGGAGCATTGATTTGAGTTCGTTGATTTTACCCTGATTTTTTGAAGCCAGTACGATCTTCAGCTGATCACGTCCCCCGCAAGTTCGATCTGCTTGCCGGTCAGATAGGTGCTCCCCAGAAGCGCGAGGTCGATCATCCGATCATGCAGATCCCTGGAAAAGGGTGTCGCTTCCGCCGTGCCCTGGATCTCGACGAAAAGGCCGCCCCGCGTGATCACGAAATTCATGTCCACCTCGGCCGATGAATCCTCTGCATAGTCGAGATCCAGAAGAATCTGCCCCTCCACGAGCCCCACGCTCACGGCAGAGACGAAATTTTTCACAGGCATGCAATGGATCACCCCCTGCTCTTTCAGTCTCCCGAAGGCCTGGAGCAGGGCGAGGCAGCCGCCGGTGATGGAGGCGGTGCGGGTGCCCCCGTCGGCCTGGATGACGTCGCAATCGACGATAATGGTTCTCTCCCCGAAGGAATTAAGATCTGTGACGGCCCGCAGGGATCGACCAATGAGTCTCTGGATCTCGAGAGTCCTTCCGCCCTGTCTGCCCCTGACCGCTTCCCGTGACGTCCTGACGTGAGTCGAGCCGGGGATCATGGAATATTCGGCGGTGATCCATCCTCTTCCCGTGTTTTTAAGAAAGGGCGGGACCATTTCGTCGATGGAGGCCGTGCAAATGACCTTCGTATTCCCCATCTCGATCAGAATGGACCCTGCGGGGTACTTGAGGAAGTTCCCGGCGAACTTCACTTCCCGCATCTCGTTCCACTGGCGGCCGTTGGCTCTCATCTAAAAGAATTCCTTGATCGATTCGCTCAGCGCGTGAGAAACGAACCGCTGCATCCCCTCGTCGGTCAGTTTCTTACGGTCCTTCGCATTCGTCGCAAAACCGACTTCCAGGGCGACCGCCGGGATGTTGAGACCCTGCAGGACCAGGACAGGCCCTTCACGAAGCCCGCGGTCCATCCTTGGGAAGACCTTGTCCATTTTGGCCTGGAGGATTTTGGCAAAACGGACACTTTCGTTGAGGTGCTTGGTCCGGACCATGTCTTTTACAATTTCTTGTGACGCGCTCTTATCCCCCTTGACAGACGCCGATGTCCGGAATCCCTGGAAATAGACCTCAAAGCCGGAAGATTCCCTGTCGAAACCCGCATTGACATGGATGCTCAAAAATAGATCCGCTTCCGATTTGATGGCTTCCCTGACTCGGTCGGAGCGGGGCACATCGGAATCCCCCATCCTCGAAAGACGTATCCGTATCTTCTTGGAGCCTTCGAAATCCTTCTCGATGAGCCGAGCGATGGTCAGGGTCACGTCTTTCTCGAAAAGACCCGTCGACAGCCTTACCCCATCATCCCTTCCACCATGAGCCGGATCGATCAGGACGACATAGCGCCCTTCCCTGTCCTTGGCTGCGGCGCCCGGAGGGAGGAGACACACGCCGAGAATCAGGACCAACGACAAAAAAATCGAAAAGTCGGCTCTTTTCATAAAGAAGGCTTCTCTCTGTGATGGGGTTGAAGGTAGAAGCTTATACAGCAATCCCTCGCTCACTGTCAACGGGCAAGCCCGTTTCAGTGCATCTTTTTCTTGTCCGTTTTAACATCCGAGACCCGCACCCGTTCAACGGAGATGACGCTTTTGAGTTTTTTCAGGGCAGACACCACCTCGTTAAAGTGCTTGAGGTCACGGACCTCGAGGTCGAACTCACAGACGGCAATCTTATCCGGGGTCGTGTCGACGGTGGCATGGCTGATATTGATGTCGAGCAATGAGATGCTGGCACTCAGTTCCGCCAGAAGGCCCTTCTTGTCATGACAGACCACCCGCGTGTGGACGGGGTAAGTTTGCTTGTCCCGAACGTTCCACTGAACCTCGAGGAGCCGTTCCGGGTCGAGGTCATGGACCATCGGACAATTGGTCGTGTGAACAATCATTCCCCTGCCCCGGGAAATGTGCCCGATGACCTCATCCCCCGGCAGGGGGTTGCAGCACTTGGCGAACTTGACCATGATATCGTCGATACCGGTAATCGAAATGCCGGCCGATTCCGGTTTCTTGAACTTCTTGAGAATCTTTTCCGGAAGCGAATCCTCCCGCTTCTCTTCGCCGGGCAGAAAACGGTTCACAATCGCGCGGGCCGAGACCTTTCCGTAGCCGATGAGCGCCATGACGTCGTCGATATCCGTCACGGACTGCTCTTCGCAAACCTTTTTCAGTTCGTCGGATTTGAGGACCTGAGCAAACTTCATGTGGTGCTTCTTGAACTCCTTGTCCAGGATGTCGCGACCCAGGGCGATACTGTGGTTCCTCTCCTCTGTCTTGATCCAGGCTTTGATCTTCGATATGGCCCGAGGGGTCACGGCGTACTTGAGCCAGTCCTTGCTGGGGTGATGACCCGTTTGTGTAACGATTTCAACTGTGTCTCCGTTCCGAAGTTCATACTTGAGGGGGACCAGGTTCCGGTTCACGCGCCCCCCGATGCATTGATTCCCTACATCCGTGTGGATGCTGTAGGCGAAGTCGATCGGTGTTGCCCCTTTGGGGAAAGCCCTGACCTCCCCTTTCGGGGTGAAAACGTAAACCTCGTCCGGGAAAAGCGCGACCTTCAAATTTCGCATGAACTCCCTCGGGTCCTTCAGGTCCTGCTGGACCTCGAGAAGGTCCCTGAGCTTTCGGATCTGCTCTTCATCCCTCCCCCGGAGCAGGTCGCCCTCCTTGTATCGCCAGTGAGCCGCGATTCCCGATTCGGCCCACACGTGCATCTCCCGGGTCCTGATCTGGATCTCCACTCGCTCCCCGTAGGGGCCGATGACTGTTGTATGCAGAGAACGATAGTTGTTCGCCTTGGGCATGGCGATGTAGTCCTTGAAACGGCCGGGAACGGGTTTCCACAGCGCGTGAACAACACTCAGGGCTTCGTAGCACTCCTTCACCTTGTTGGAGTCCAGGATAATCCGGAAGGCGAGAAGATCGTAGACCTCGTCAAAATCAATCTGTTGCTCCTGCATCTTCTGGTAGATGCTGAAATAATGCTTGGCCCTGCCCTCGACCTCACCCTTCAGGTCGTAGTTCTGGATCTCCTTTTCGATGATCTCCCGGATCTCCTTCGTGTACTTTTCGCGCCCCTCCCTCTTCATGGCGATCCGCCGGGCCAGATCTTGAAATTCCACCGGATGGAGGTGCATGAAGGCAAGATCCTCCAGTTCCGTTTTCATCCAGTTGATGCCCAGCCGGCTGGTAAGAGGCGCATAGAGATCGAGCGTTTCGCGGGCGATGTATTTTTGCTTGTCCTGCGCCTGATATTGCAGCGTGCGCATGTTGTGGAGCCGGTCGGCAAGTCGCACCAGGATGATCCGGATGTCCGATGACATGGCCAGGATCATCTTCCTGAAATTTTCCGCCTGCCGTTCCTCCTGGCTGGCCAGCGTGATCTTGCTGATCTTCGTGAGGCCGTCGACCAGGAAAGCCACGTCCTGTCCGAAGGCCTTTTCGATTTCCTCGAGCGACGCCAGGGTGTCCTCGACGGTGTCATGAAGGATGCCCGTCGCGATGGAAGCGGCATCCATGTGCATATCGGCCAGCATGTTCGCCACTTCCATGGGATGGGTCATGTAGGGCTCTCCCGAAAGCCGGAGCTGTCCCTGGTGAACCGCAGCCGAATAGATATAGGCTTTTTCGATCATCTCGAGATCGGCCGGTTCGACATATCGCTGCACTTTGTCCAGGATGTCCGTGATTCGGATCATGGATGCTTTCGCAGTCCTCTTTTGACCATGCCGGAGATAGTGGCCGGGATCTTCTCCAGTTTCAACGACTTCGTCTTACCGGTCTTCCGGACCAGGACCTCCGCCTCACCCTCCGCGAGCTTCTTCGGGCCCAGGGTGATGCGAAGAGGGATCCCGATGAGGTCGGCGTCGTTGAATTTCACGCCCGCACGCTCATCCCGTTCATCCAGAAGAACCTCGATGCCTTTCTTCCTGAGCGCCCCGTAGAGGTTTTCCGCTGCTTCCGCCAGCGTTTTTTCATTGACGTTCACGGGGACCACCACCACCTGAAAAGGGGAAACCGACATGGGCCAGACGATCCCCTTGTCGTCGTTATTCTGTTCAATAATCGCCGCGACGGTCCTCCCGACACCGATGCCGTAGCAGCCCATGACCATGTACTGTTCCTTGCCGTTCTTGTCGAGATAGGTGGCTCGCATGGCCTTGCTGTATTTGTCCCCCAATTTGAAGACGTGCCCCACCTCGATCCCTTTGGCAAACCGGAGGCGACTCCCGCATCTCGGACAGGGATCCGTCTTGAGGATGACCCGCAGGTCGGCAAAGGCTTTGACCTGGAAATCTCGGCCGTTGTTAACATTCCTGACGTGATAGTCTTCCTTGTTCCCGCCCATGACGACGTTGACCATGTTCATCAGAGAGTCGTCGGCATAGATGTCCGCCTTGACCCCGATGGCGCCGGCAAATCCTTTCGGTGATCCGGTGACCGCCAGGACAACATCATCGGTGGCCAGTTCCAGGATGTCACAGCCAAGAAAACTTCGCAGTTTGGCCTCGTTCACTTCTTCGTCGCCGCGGATGAGGACGGCGACGGGCTTGCTGTCTGCCTGGAAAATGAGGGTCTTCACGATTTCTCCCGGCTTGACCTTGAGGAACTTGCTGACTTCCTCGATCGTACGGACATTCGGTGTGTGAACCGTCTCGAGGGCAAGAAAGGCGGAAGGGTTCACGGCTTTCTTTTCCGGCTTGGCCACTTCGGCTTTTTCAAGGTTTGCCGCGTAGTTGCACTTCGTGCAGAAGATGAGCGCGTCCTCCCCCGTATCGGCAATCACCATAAACTCGTGGGAGAAACTGCCGCCGATATTGCCCGTGTCCGCTTCAACGGCCCTGAACTTAAGCCCCATACGGCTGAAAATCCGGCTATAGGCATCGTACATTTTCTGGTAGCTGATGTCCGCGCCCTCCGAGTCGATGTCAAAGCTGTAGGCATCTTTCATGTCAAACTCCCGGCATCGCATGACGCCGAACCGAGGCCGGATTTCATCCCTGAATTTCGTCTGGATCTGGTAAAGATTCCGGGGCAGCTGACGATAGGTCTTGATTTCGTTGCGCACCAGATCCGTGATGACCTCCTCGTGCGTCGGACCGATACAGTATTCACGGTTGTGCCGGTCTTTGAACCGAAGGAGCTCTTTGCCGTACATTTTCCAGCGTCCCGATTCCTGCCAGAGCTCGGCGGGTTGCACGGCCGGAAGATACACCTCCTGGGCACCGGCACGATCCATCTCCTCACGGATGATCGCCTCCACCTTCTTGACGACACGGTAACCGAGCGGCAAAACCGAGTAGACGCCTGTCGCGAGCTTCCGGATCATTCCCGCTCTGATCATGAGCTTGTGGCTCGCGATTTCCGCATCCGACGGTGTTTCCCTCACGGTTGGCAGGAACATTTCAGAGTATCGCATGTTTTCTCCCCCTTTCGGCAATCATCTTGTCAATTTCATCCATGAGTGCTGATATAAATTCCTTTTCCCGGACCTTCCGGATCACCCTTCCCTTTTTGAAGAGAAGTCCCGAGCCCTTTCCCCCGGCAATGCCGATATCCGCCTCTGAAGCCTCCCCCGGGCCGTTCACGGCACATCCCATCAGGGCGATCTTGAGATGGTCTTTCATGCCCGCCAGCCTTTTTTCGACTTCGTTCACGAGGCTGACCAGATCAATCTCGCAGCGGCCGCAGGTCGGGCAGGAGACGATGTCAGGACCCACCTGCCGTATGCCCAGGGCCCTTAAAATTCCGTAGGCGATCCGCACCTCATCGACGGGATCACCCGTGACAGAAACCCGGATCGTGTCACCGATCCCTTCGCTCAGGAGAATCCCGATGCCGAGGGACGACTTGACGGCCGAACCGAGTATCCCGCCTGCTTCCGTCACACCCAGGTGGAGCGGGTAGCGTGTCCTTTTCGACACGAGGCGGTAGGCCCTCACCATCGTGGGCACATCGGAGGACTTGAGAGAAACCTTGATGGCCGCAAAGCCCAGGTCTTCCAAAAGGGCGATGTTTTCCATGGCGCTCTCCACGAGGGCCTCGGCTGTGGGTCCGCCATGCCGGGCGAGAATGTCCTTCTGGAGAGATCCGGAATTCACCCCGATGCGGATGACGGCCTTGCGCCCGATGGCAGCCGTCACGACCTCCCGGATACGGGCGCGGCTTAAGTTACCCGGGTTGATCCGAATTCCATCGGCCCCTTTTTCCAGCGCCCCGATCGCAAGGCGGTAATTGAAATGGATGTCCGCAATGAGGGGTAGCTTCGCGGCCTTTCGGATCACGCCGAAGGCCCCGAGGGCTTCTTCGTCGGGAATGGCAAGCCGGACGACCTCACAGCCGCAGAACTCAAGCGTCTTGATCTGGCGGAGCGTCGCCTTGATATCCCTCGTGTCCGTGGAGGTCATCGACTGGACGACCACGGGCGCATCGCCGCCGATCTTCACGGAACCCACAAAGACGGCTTTCGTCCGTTTTCTTTTTCTCCCGAGCGAAATCGGGTGTATCTTCTCCTGCTTCATCTTCGATCCATCACTATTTAAAATAATCACATGGGGTTACAAAAGCAATCCGGAACCCTGCAGGGCTGATCCGAACTGGATATCGTGATTTCACGGGAAATGCTTGTATATCTCCGAGCCGTAAAGGGGTCGGCCCTTCGGGATCGCTGCGGGAGGATGACGGTCCGGGGATATCCTTGCCGGAGCAAAAATGACCCGAACCAATAGATCTTGTTTTGAACCGACGGAGAAAAAACCCGTCTTTAGTGCTTTGTGTCTTTCCCGGAAAATCTACCGGCCCCGCCAACAGTACAGGCAGAGGTCCTTTTCCGGCAAACCGATGGCCTGGATGATGTCCTCGATCGCCAGATACTTGAGGGAGGTGAGGTTCAGGTCCTTTCGAATCCACTCGATCATCTTTTTGTATTTTTCCGTTCGAACATCCAGGTATGCTTCGATATCCTCGATATCGTTTCCTTCCAGGGCCCTGATCGCCCTCCGAGACGCCAGTTCCGATTTGCTCCGGGTCGATGCGCCATATCGGCACGGAAACATCAATGGTGGACAGGCAACCCTGAGATGGATTTCGCTCGCGCCGTTGTCCCAGAGTTTCCGAATCGTATAATTTTTAATCTGGGTTCCGCGGACGATAGAGTCGTCGCAGACAATCATGCGACTCCCCTTAATGACATCCTTCACGGCGATAAGCTTCATGGTGGCGACAAGGTCACGGATGTCCTGCGACGGCGGTGTATAGCTCCGGCCATAGCCGGGTGTGTATTTCACGAGCGGTCTCCGATAGGGAATACCAGACGCCATGGCATAACCGATGGCGTGACCGATACCCGAATCCGGAATGCCGGTGACCATGTCGGCCTGGGTGTTGTCGCCCCTCGCGAGTGCCCTCCCGCATCGTTCTCTTGCCTGCTCTACGCTGATCCCCTCGTAGGATGACGAGGGATCCCCCGTATAAATCCACAGGAATGCACAGACCTGTTTTACGGGGTTTCCCTTTTTCAGTTCTTTGAATTCGTGCGGGGAAAGAAGCACGATCTCCCCGGGTTCCAGGCAACGGATGAGCTGAAATCCCAGATTCTGAAAGGAACTGGCCTCTGTGGCCACGACTCGCTCCCCGGCCTCGTTTACACCGATTACCAGGGGGAATCTTCCAAACCGATCCCTCGCTGCGTAGATCCCCTCATCCTTGAGGATCAGGATGCAGATGGAGCCCTCGATCAGGTTCTGCACCCGGGTGATTCCGTCAACAAGAGAAGTCCCCTTGTTGATCAATCGAGCAATCAGCTCCACCATATTGACGCCTCCACCGGTCATCTCATTGAATGTGACCCCTGCCGATAAAAGCTCCTGCGTGAGAGCATCCTTATTGCTCACGAGACCCGTGGCCGCGATGGCGAAAGTGCCGAACTTGGACCGGATGATGAGCGGTTGGGGCGCATCATTGTTGATCGAGCCAATGCCCTTGCTCCCGTTCATCTGTTTGTAGTCATCGGCGAATTTCGATTTGAACTGAGCCTGACTGATGCTGTGGATGGTGTTGAAGAATCCTCGTTCCCCCAAAATGGCCAGGCCGCCATTTTCCGTGCCCAGGTGGGAATGATAGTCCGTTCCATAAAAAAGAGCTTTGGAACATTGATGCGTCGAAACGATACCGAAAAGACCGCCCATGGTATGATGAATCCCTCTCTTAGGCCAATTTTTTTACGACTGCCTTGATCCGACGGACACCCTCCTCGATGTTCTTCATCGAAGTGGCATAGGAAAGGCGAATGTGATGGTCATTCCCAAAGGCCGATCCCGGAACCACGGCGACCCCCGCTTCCTCGAGGAGAAACTCTGAAAGATCAACCGAATGGGCGATTTTCCTGCCCCCGTATCCGGTCCCGTAAAGGCGGGATACCCTGGGGAATACGTAAAAAGCACCAGGGGGTTTCATACAGCTCATGCCCTTGATCTCGTTGAGCTGGCCCACGATGTAATTCCGCCTCTTTTCGAACTCTGCGGCCATCACGGAAACGGTTTTCTGGTCACCGGCCAGGGCTTCCACGGATGCCTTCTGGGAAATGGAGGTCGCATTCGAGGTGCTCTGGCTCTGCATTTCCGTAACGGCCGAGATGATATTTTCGGGACCTGCCGCATAGCCGATTCTCCAGCCGGTCATGGCATAGGCCTTGGAGACGCCGTTGACGACGATGCACCGGTCCTTCATCGCTTCGCTGACATTGGCCATGTTATGAAACACAAGCCCGTCGTAGAGAATCCTCTCGTAAATATCGTCGGAGATCGCCAGGATGCCCTTTGAAAGAATGACTTCCGCGAGCCCCTCCAGTTCCTTCAGGCTGTAGGTGGCCCCCGTCGGGTTTGAGGGGCTGTTGATCACAACGGCCCTGGTTTTCTTCCTGATGGCCTTCTCAAGCTTTTCCGGCGTGAGTTTGAAACCTGTCGATGCCGTCGTATTCACGATGACGGGCTTCGCGCCGGCCAGAAGGACGATATCCGGGTAAGAAACCCAGTAGGGCGAAGGGATGATCACCTCGTCGCCTTTCTCGAAGAGGGCCTGGGCGATATTGTACAGCGTGTGCTTGGCACCGCAGGAGGCAACAATCTGTGATCGCTTGTAGGTCAGGCCATTGTCCCGCTTCAGCTTAGTGATGATGGCGTCCTTCAGCTCATCGATGCCGCCGACGGGCGTGTATTTGGTGAATCCCTCCTGGATGGCCTTGATGGCCGCCTGCTTGATGTTCTCGGGAGTGTCGAAGTCCGGTTCCCCCGCTCCGAACCCGATGATGTCCTTCCCCTGTGCCTGCAGGGCCCTTGCGCGCATTGTCACCGCCAGCGTCGGCGACGGCTTGATCTTTGTCACCCTTGTTGCCAGCTTCATCCCTTACGCCCCTTTGTGAACTGCGATTCGTATTTCTCCTCCAGTCTCTGGAGGACGATGTCGGGAACGAGTCCACGCACGGACCCACCGTGGCTGGCGGCCTCCTTGATCAGATTGGAGCTCGTGTAAAACCATTTGTAGCCCGTCATGAGAAAAACGGTCTCGATGTCACGGTCCAGCCGCCGATTGATGAGGGCCATCTGAAATTCGTATTCAAAATCCGACAGGGCCCTCAGCCCCCTCAGGATCACCTGGGCGCCTTTTTCTTTCGCATAATGGACCATGAGTCCGGGGGAACTGTCGATCGTGACCCTGGGATCGGCACCGATGACCGTCCGGATCATGTCCATCCGCTCCTCTATGGAGAAGAGGCCACTTTTATTCGGGTTGTAGGCAATCAGGATGATGAGCCGGTCGAAGAACCTCAACCCGCGCCGAATGATGTCGAGATGACCGTTCGTGATGGGGTCAAAGGACCCCGGATAGACCGCAAGCTTTTCCATGTTCGCTCCTCACCTCTCCCCTTTGAAAAAAGAAACCACTGTCTCCCCGTATTTCCTTCTCCGTTCCAGCATGAAGGGCGCTGGGTCCCCTCCCAACTCTTCCCTGACGGAATGCTGCAGGACCAATAGGCCCGAATCGCGAAAAAGCGAATATCCTCGCCTCAAAAGATCCAGCGTCTTCTCGACATATCCCCCCCCGTAGGGCGGATCGGCAAAAATAATGTCAAAGTCTTCCTGCCTGCGCAGTAGCCGCCGGATGCCCTGCTCCACGGATGCCTCGATCACCTCGGAGGAACTCTCGGTATGCATCACAGACAAATTTCTTCGGATGGTCTCAACGCAGGATCGGTTTTTCTCGACAAACACGACCCTGGATGCGCCCCTGCTCAGGGCCTCGAGGCCCATGTTGCCGGAACCGGCATACAGATCGAGGAAGGATCGGCCTTTCATGGAGGACAGCATGTCAAAGATAGATTCTTTGACCCGACTGGAGGTCGGCCTCACGGAAAGGCCTTTCGGCGCATAAAGGGTAAGACCTCTTGCCCGGCCTCCGATAATTCGCATGATGAGACACGATCTGCAGGCGCTAGGCTTATGCTTATTCGCCGAGGTTCGATCTCCTCGTGAAAAGCCCTCTTTCTCAAGCCTTTCGCCTTGAGCCTTTATTTCAAGTAATCCCGAAACAGGATCTCGGCAATCTGAACGGCATTCAAAGCGGCGCCTTTCCGGAGGTTGTCCGAAACAATCCAGAGGTTGAGTCCGTTGACAATGGATGTGTCTTCCCGGATTCTCCCGACGAATGTTTCATCCTTCCCTACGGCATGGATGGCCAGGGGGTATTCCCGCTTGCCCGGGTTGTCGACAACCACGATACCCGGCGCTCTGGAAAGCACTTCCTTTGCTTCTTTTGCCGTGATCTTTTTTTCCGTTTCGATGTTGACCGACTCCGAGTGCGCCCGGAACACGGGAACGCGGATGGTAGTGGCCGTCACCGCGATGGAATCATCGCCCATGATTTTTTGCGTCTCCCAGACCATCTTCATTTCTTCCTTGGTGTATCCGTTCTCCAGAAAAACGTCGATGTGCGGGAGGCAGTTAAAGGCGATCTGATAAGGATAGACTTTCGCAACGGGATCCTGGAAGTTCATGATCGCCCTCGTCTGTTCGGCGAGTTCCTCCATGGCTTTCTTGCCCGTCCCCGACACGGACTGATAGGTTGACACGACCACCCTCTTAATCCTCGCCACGTCGTGTATGGGTTTCAACACCACGACCATCTGTATGGTCGAGCAGTTCGGGTTGGCAATGATCCCCCTTCTCCTGTATTCGGCGATCTTTTCCGGGTTCACTTCCGGGATCACCAGCGGGATATCCGGCTCGTAACGGAAAGCACTCGTGTTGTCGATGACGACGCAACCTGCAGCGGCAGCGATGGGTGCAAACTTCTGGCTGATGCTTCCCCCGGCGGAGAAGAGCCCGATTTCGACCCCCTCGAAGGAATGCTCACCCAGAACCTTGACGGGGTGCTTCTTCCCCCTGAATTCCAGTTCCTTGCCGAGCGACCGCTCAGAGGCAAGAAGGGTTAGGGTCTTGACCGGGAAATTTCTCTCTTCCAGAATGGAAATCATTTCGTTGCCGACGGCCCCCGTCGCCCCGACGACGGCCACGTTATAACTTCGCATGATCCAATCGATCCTCCTCAGATAATTCATCCAGAGCCAAAGCCTTGTTTTTCAGCTCTACGTCAGCGGCTTGCTCTGTGGGTCACCGATTTCTCCTTTCTTGACCTCTCCGTGGGTGATTTTCTTCAGAAGTTTAAAAACGAGCCAAATCGGACCGGAGACGGCATAGCTGACGGCAAAGGTGAAGAGCATCACCTGGGGCTCGGCGACGACAACGATGAGAAGCAGCACCAACACGATGAAGGACATGAAGGGTTCACGCGTGAAAAGGTTCAGGTCCTTGAAACTGTAGTACTTGACGTTGCTCACCATCAGCAGGGCCACTACAATGATGCCCCCGAGGACGGCCGGATGATGAAAGGGTCCCACGCCGCCGATATAGTCGTACAGCATGACCGTTGTGGCCACGACCAGGGCCGCCGCGGGAATGGCGAGACCGTTAAAAACTTTGCTGTCGATGACACCGATCTGGATATTGAAACGGGCGAGTCTCAGCGCACCGCAGGTGACAAAGAGCGCTGCGACAAGCCACCCCCACCTTCCGTATGTGGAAAGGGACCAGGTGTAGGCCAGAACCGCCGGTGCCACACCGAAGGCCACCAGGTCGGCCAGGGAGTCATACTCGACGCCGAACCTGGAGGTGGTCCGTGTCATCCGGGCGATTCTCCCGTCCAGCCCGTCGAGAATCAGCGAAATGGGAATCGCCACTGCCGCGTGGACAAACTGTCCCGTGATCGAAGAAACCACGGAGTACACACCGGCAAAGAGGCTTGCCGTCGTAAAGAGATTGGGCAAAATGTAAATGCCCTTTTTCATTTTGTCCTTTTTGAAAAACCGGCCTCTTCTGAAAAATCTATCTCTCCTGAATGTATCTCTATTTCTCATGGTCGTATCCTAAGGGGGTTTCACCGGCCTTGACCTTCTGCCCTGGTTTGACCAGGACAGATGCGCCGGGTGGCAGAAAGACTTCGACACGTGAGCCGAAGCAGATCAATCCGAAGCGCTCGCCCCGGCTCACACTCATTCCCTCTGATATCCAGCAGATGATTCGCCGGGCGATGAGACCGGCAATCTGCACCGTCATGAACTTCCTGCCGTCGCCCGTTGCGATGATGACGGCGTTTTTCTCGTTATCCTCCGATGCCTTGTCCAGATTGGCCGAGAGAAATTTACCCTCCCGATAGAGCACCCGCTCGACCCTGCCCGGGTAAGGGATGCGATTCACATGTACGTTGAAGACGTTCATGAAGACGCTGATTTTCTTGTAATGGCCTTCAATGGGATCGGTCATATCCACGTCGTCGATCCGGAGAACTTTCCCGTCTGCCGGGGACACAAAAATCCTCTCGTCCTTGGGCGGGGTCCTCTCCGGGTTTCGAAAGAAAAAAGCGCAGAACAGGGAGGCCAGGAGGCAAAGGGTCGCAAAGCCGTAAAAACCCATCAGCCCAGCCATGATACCCACCACACCCGTTATATAAACGAAGTTTAAGCCTTCCTTGACAATGAAACCTTTTTTCTCCTGCATCCCTTCTCTCTTAAACAACCGCTGGAAACGATCTAACCTATCGATACTTCGTAAGAATCTGGAATATTTTGTCTTTACTCAGAAGCTTCAATTTCTGCAATTTTTTCTTCTCCATCTCCTCTCCCGGTGTCAGGTAGAGCCTCTTGTTGAAATTCTCGAGGGCGGCTTCAAAATTTCGGTGTTCCTCCACCGACTTTCGCAGCTCATCATCCTGATGAATGTATTTGGCAATTAACAGTTCTTCCGGCTTTTCCATGGACACCCTTCCTTTCTGAGAGTTTTTCTTTATACCATAAATCAGCCGTCCTTAAAAAAACAAATTTCACGGCGAAAGTTAAGAATCAATGCCTACTTGCGCACGCCGGAGGTCCTGATCTCCGCCTCGGATCGGCGGATGTACCGGGGCACAAAAGTCACCGGATCGACGGTCTCCCCCCTTCGGTACTTTTCCAACCCCAGGAGGGCAACGGCCGAGGGTCTTATCCATTGAAAATTCGCCGGCGCAAAAAAGGCCCTTGAAGGAAGCAGTTCCCGGATCAAACCGCCGTATACGGGCACACCGTCTCCGAGGAAAATGACAGGGTCTCTGATCGGTCTTAAAAAGACGGCAGGGTCTACGGCCTGGTCAGGTTCGATCTTCTCCAGTCGTCCTTTTTCCGCCGGCCGGTAAAGAGAAGTGTAAATCTGCCCTTTTTTCGCGTCCAGGATGGGACAGACCAGGCAAGAAGCAAAAGCCAGATTTTGCGCCAGGGCATCCAGGGTGGATACGCCGACGATGGATCCGCCCGTGCTCAGGGCCAGCCCTTTGACGATCCCTGCCCCCACCCGAAGCCCCGTGAAGGAACCGGGCCCATGGGTGAGAGCAAATAGATGAACGTCACCCATGCCCATTCCGGCCGTGGAGAGGATCGCCTCGACGGCAGGAAGAACACTGTCGGAATGGGTGAGGCGAAGCCGGATGAAATACTCCGCTAGGATTTTTTCGTCCTCGAGAAGCGCGACACCCGCGGACCGGGTCGCCGTATCGATGGCGAGGGTGACCATCTTACTCACCAAAGAGCCTCAGGATATCGTTGTAAAAGACAAAGATAATGAGCATAAAGAGGATTGCAAATCCGACCTGCTGGGCCCTTTCCCGCCACTTGATGTTGACCTCCTTGCCCGTCACGGCCTCGATCAGATAGAAAAAAAGGTGACCCCCATCCAGCACCGGAATGGGAAAGAGGTTGAGAACGCCCAGGTTGATGCTCAGAAGTCCCATGAAGAAGACAAAGTTCATGATCCCTTTTTTTGCCTGGACGCCGGCCATCTGCGCGATGAGGATGGGTCCCCCCAGATTCTTCGGGGAGACGACCCCCTCAACCATTTTGACAATGCTCAAAAGCGTCAACTCCGTGATTGTCCAGGTCTGGAGGATGCCGGACCAGAGCGCCGCGAAGGGGTTCTGCCTTTCGATGAAGGTGTTCGTCGAGGAGCTCACACCGATGCGGTAGGATTCCACATCCTCTCCGAAGATGTTTTTGCCCGTCGCGAGTTCGGGCTTCAGCCGGACTTCGAATCGTTCGTGGTTCCTGGCCAGCGTGATCACCAGCTCCCGCCCCCCGCTCTGCGTGACGATGTCAGCGAGATCGCCCCAGTGGGAAACCGCTTTTCCCTCGATGGCAATGATCCGGTCCCCT
>JAPLJU010000186.1 GCA_026388445.1 Deltaproteobacteria bacterium | reverse complement strand
ATGTCAGGACATCGGTTACCCGGAAGTGTCATGACATAGGTAACCCTTAAGGGAATTGAGTCTAATTCTATTACGTCAGAGCTATGGTCATCACCAGAGATTATTAATTGAAATAACTATCCATGAAAAGAGCTTACAAAGGCCTCAGAGTACCAAATGACATTCGAAGCACTGTAAATACGGACATTGGGTAACCCATGTCATGACACTTTTTACCCTTAGACCTGGGTTACCTATGTCGTGACACTTGTCATCTATAGACTAATAAGTGGATCGGGAGGAAGTCTGTCAAGGACGGTTTTATAATTATTCCAGGTTTTTTATCACTTTCTAAATATACAATATTTCCCTTCGTAAATCTTTTCTTATTCCGCCGGATGTTGTATGAAACATATCTCCCTAAGGACAAACATAAAAGAAGGGGTCATGGGTCAAAAGGAGGAATTTACAATCACGACGGCCACACAGCGTATCCGGCCCGATTTCCGCAAAAACCGCCTGCTCCAGTTGCTTCTTGCCTGGTACGTCGTTCTCTGGATCCTCCTGGCCATCAAGCCCCTCTACCGTCAGGACTGGTTCCTGGAAAACCTCCTGGTCATCCCCTTTTTCATCCTCCTGGTGACCACCTACAGGGCTTTCCCTTTTTCCAACATGTCATACCTGCTGATCACCCTGTTCATGAGCCTCCATGCCGTCGGCGCCCACTATACCTACGCGGAGGTCCCCTTCGGTTTCTGGCTCAAGGAGGTATTCTCTTTCAGCCGGAATCACTTCGATCGGATCGTGCACCTTTCCTTCGGATTGCTTATAGCCTATCCCGCCCGAGAGCTCTTCTTCCGGATCGCCCACAGCCGGGGGTTCTGGGCCTATTATCTGCCCATCGCCATGGTGCTCGCTTTCAGCGGCATGTTCGAGATGGTCGAGATGATCGCCGCGCTCATCGTAAGCCCCGAACTGGGTGATGCCTACCTGGGGACCCAGGGGGATGTCTGGGACGCCCAGAAGGACATGCTCGCCGCGACAGTGGGAGCCGTCATCGCCATGGCGCTGACCAGCGTCTTCCGCAACATGTTCAAGCGGAAAAGAAAGGACCTCTGATTGACAAAATCCTTTAAAACAGAAGCCCTTTCGGGTATATAATATTCCCGCCACGGGGGCGGGGGGCTGTCCGGCCGGCAATCCCGGAATAAAAAAAGGAGGCGACCGATGATCTACAATGAAGAATTCGAAACACTGCCGAGGGAGGCCCTGGATTCACTTCAATTGAAGAGGCTTCAGCAGGTTGTCCAGCGGGTCTATCATACCGTCGGTTTCTACCGGCGTGCCTTTGACGAAAAAGGTGTGAAGCCCGAAGACGTCAGGTCCCTCGATGACCTCAAAAGACTCCCCTTTACAACAAAGCAGGATTTGAGGGAAAATTACCCCTACGGGATGTTTGCCGTGCCCATGAGCAGTGTCGTGAGGGTCCATGTCTCCTCGGGGACGACGGGCCGCTCCACCGTCGTGGGGTATACGAAACGCGACATCGACCACTGGTCCGAGCTCATGGCCCGCTCCTTCGTCATGGCCGGCCTCACCAAGAACGACATCGTCCACAACGCATACGGCTACGGCCTTTTCACCGGCGGTCTCGGGGCCCATTACGGGGCGGAGAAGCTCGGGGCCAGCGTCATCCCCATGTCGGGGGGAAACACGAAACGCCAGATCATGATCCTCCAGGACTTCGGTCCCACGGCCATCTGCTGCACGCCCTCCTATGCCCTTTATCTCGCTGAGCATGGGGAGGAGATGGGGGTCGACATGAAGTCCCTCAAGCTGCGCGTGGGGATTCTCGGCGCGGAGCCCTGGAGCGAGAAGATGCGGCAGGAGATCGAAACGAAACTGAGCATCACGGCTCTCGATATCTATGGGCTCTCCGAGGTGATGGGCCCCGGGGTGTCCATGGAGTGTCAGGAAGGCCGTCACGGTCTTCACATCTACGAGGATCACTTCATCGCCGAGATCATCAACCCGGACACGGGAGAAGTCCTCCCCTACGGGGAGACGGGGGAACTCGTCTTCACGACACTGACCAAGGAGGCCTTCCCCCTCATCCGTTACCGGACGAGGGATGTCACGAGGCTCATGAGGGAACCCTGTAAGTGCGGGCGGACCCACGTGAGGATGGACCGCGTCATGGGCCGGAGCGACGACATGCTCATCATCCGCGGTGTGAACGTCTACCCCTCGCAGGTTGAGAGCGTCCTCGTCGGCATCGAGGGGCTCGAGCCGCACTACCGGCTCGTCGTGGACCGGGAGGAGAACCTGGACACGCTGGAGGTGCAGGTCGAGCTGAGCGAGAGCATCTTCGAATCCGGTGAGATCAGGGCGCTGCAGGGACTGGAAAAGAAAATCAAAAAAGACATCAAGGACTATCTGGGTGTCTCTGCCAGGGTGAAGCTGGTGGAGCCGAAGACGCTTCAGCGCTTCGAAGGAAAGTCTAAGAGAGTCATCGACAAGAGAACCATCTAAGACTGTTGAAAAACATCCGTCTGCGGCGTTTCCCTCATCCCTCGTCCCTGCGACGTACGCTGCGGTACGCCTCAGTCCTCGGGATTTCAGGGGCCTTGCATCCTGGCATTTTTGAACAGCTTAGAAAGCCTACTTTGTCAAAAAACAGTGATCGAGTGACGATTAAGGAGGGAAACCGATGAAGGTAGAACAGATCTCCATATTTCTGGAAAACAAACCCGGGACCCTCGAAAGCGCGACCCGCACCCTGAGGGATGCCAACATCAATATCCGGGCCCTGTCCCTTGCCGACACGTCTGATTTCGGGGTTCTCAGGCTCATCGTCAACGACGTCGAAAAGGCGAAGCAGGTGCTGAAGGACGCGGGCTTCACCGTGGGGCGCACCAACGTCGTCGCCGTCGAGGTCCCCGACCGTCCCGGCGGACTCCACAGCATCCTTGAGGCCCTTTCGAGAGAGAACATCAACGTGGAATACATGTACGCCTTTGTCGAGCGAAGCGGTGAGAACGCCATCATCATCTTCCGCTTCAACATGACGGACAAGGCCATCGAGGCTCTCCAGAAGAAGGGGTTCAAGGTCTTGCCGGGCGAGAAGGTATACAGCCTGTAATGTACGCAATGGCGTGCAGTTGTGAGTTTTGAGTTATGAATGTTGAATGAATAAGGAAGCTAATTTTTTTCGTGAATTTTTCTTTCTAATCCCGGCAGGGTAGTGGTTAATTGCAGTTCGCCCCACTTGCGTGTTAGGCGCCCCGGTCAAAATTGAAGCGGGCCAGGGCCTGCGGCTGAATGACCAGACCGGCCCTGCGACAGGTGTGGGGGTTTGTTCATTGGAAGACCGGATATTTCGCGCGATTCTAAGAAAGGTCGAAGATGAGCCCTATGCGAAGAAGCTGGGACTCAAGCTGCGAAAGATCGATTCAGGTTATTCTCTCGTTGAGATGACACTTACCGCTGACCTGGAAAACATCTTCGGCATGGCCCACGGCGGCGCCATCTTCTCACTCATTGACGAAGCCTTTCAGACAGCATCCAATTCCCACGGAACGGTTTCTGTCGCCCTCCAGGTGAGTATCTCCTACCTGAAGCCCCCGGCGGCGGGGGCGACCCTTTTCGCGGAAGCAAAAGAGGTGAACCGTTCCCGCAGCGTCAGTCACTACAAAATCTCGGTAAGGGACGAAAAAAACGACCTCATCGCCACGAGCCTCGCCATGGCCTACCGCAAGAAAGACCCGCTTCCCTTTCTGGCGCAAGACGGTTCGTGATCGCAGCGTTCGGCTACGCCACTTCTATTTTTTTCTCTTCGACGAGCTTCAGTAGTGTATCAACAACGACGGGGTCGTAGAGGATACCCCTGTTTTGGGTAAGCTCATGGATGGCCCTCTCCAGGCCGAGCGTGGGCCGGTAGGGGCGATGTGAGGCCATGGACTCGAAGACGTCCACGACGGCGAGGATCCGGGATTCCAAGCATATGTCGCTGTTTTTCAGGCCTCTGGGGTAACCTGTACCATTCAGCCTTTCATGGTGCTGATAGATAATGTCTGCGATGGGCCAGGGAAATTCGATGGTTTTCAGGATGTCATAGGCCACCTGGGGGTGAATCCTGATGATGTTGAGCTCCACCTCGCTCAGCTTTCCGGGCTTGCTTAGGATTTCAGCGGGAACGTAGATCTTGCCGATGTCATGTATATAAGCGGCCATCTGAAGGGCTTCGACGCGTTCCTGGGGCAGCTTCATCTCTTCGGCGATAAGGCGGGAGATCTTCGCGACCTGGTGCTGGTGCCCTGCCGTGTAGGGGTCCCGTGTTTCCACGATTACCGCCATGGCCTCGACGGTCCCGGTCATGGCCTTCTGGACTTTTTCCAGGCTCTTCTTGAGTTCCTCCTCGGCCTGCTTCAGCGGGGAGATGTCCGTCATGGTCTCCACGGCCCCGAAGATGTTCCCCGAGGTGTCACGGACGGCGGCGGAAGTGAAGTGGAGCCACTTTTCCCTGACGGTAGAGTAGTCCGTCGCCTCGTAGGCATCCCGGAGGAGCCTGGATCTCACATACTTTCCCGCGTACCACTGGGGGATTTCCTTGACCTCGTCCATGTTTTCATCCACCAGGAGGTCAGCCATGAGAGGCCGCTTTTCGTTGTAAAAGATCATCCACTGCTGGTCCGTATGGAGTACCTCTGACGCCCGGATGGCGCTCAGTTCCTCCATGGCCCGGTTCCAGACGATGACCTGGTGATTTTTGTCGATCACAACCGTGGGCGTCGGTGAGCCTTCGAGGATTGCCCGCAGGCGGCTTTCGCTCTCCTTCAGGCCTTCCTCGGCTTTCTTTTCATCCGTGATGTCTTCCAGAGTCTCCACGGCGCCGACGATGTGTCCGGCCGTGTCCCGGATGGTCGCAGCCGTGACCCGCAGCCACTTGCCTTCAGTGCCGAGGGTGGGGAAAAAATCCGTTGCCTCGTAGGCATCCTCGATGAGCTTGGATTTTTGGTACTTACCGGTGTACCAATGAGAGACTTTTCCCGGTTCCCCGTCCACGAGCAAATCGGCCATGCAGGGCCTCTCCTGGCTGTAAAAGGCCCTCCAGTGTTCCGTTGTGCCGATGATGTCCTTTGCCGCGAGGCCGGAGAGCTCCTCCAGGGATCTATTCCAGTGCGTCACCCGGTGGTCGCGGCCGACCACGAAGGTGGGGATGGGGGAACCCTGGATGATGCTTGAGAGCCTTCCCTCGCTTTCCCTGAGAGCTGCCTCGGCCCGTTTTCTCTCGGTGATGTCTTCATAGGTAGCGACAATGCTTTTCCCCGTCAGGGAATCGCCGATCCTCGAAGTGCTTACCATGCAGATGATATCCCGGCCGTCCCGATGTCGGCAGGGGAACTCCTCGCTGTAGGTTCGCTGCTTCTCAAGCACGGGATAGAAGTGCCTGCCGATCTCCTCGTATTCCTCTTCGCTCCGGTAGAGGACGCGGGTGTTTTTACCGATGAGCTCCTCGGGTTTCCAGCCGAACACGGCTTCGACGGCCCGGTTGGCAAAGATGACCCCGCGCTCCCGGAGCCCCACGACCGCCACGGGCAGGGCGTCCAGGATGGAGGCTTCTAGGGCCTCCAGGTCCTCGAGTTTTTCCCCCGCCTCCTTCTGGTCGGTGATGTCCATGTAGTTACCGAGGACGGCGGGCTTTCCGCGGAAAGGGATGGAGATCACCGTCCCCAGAATCCACCGTACACGCCCGTCCTTGGTCACGCTCCTGAACTCATAGGGGGCGGTTCGTTTCCCTCTCAGCATCCGGACGGCATTTTCACGGACGCTGGCCCTGTCCGCGGGGTGAACGATACTCAGGGAATCCTTGCCCAGGAGGTCGGCCTCCGTGAAGCCCGTACTCGCCTTGAACTGGGGATTCATGTACTGGAAGGCGCCGTTTTGGAGAACATAGACACCGATGGGGGAGCGATCCGCCAGGGTCTGGTGCAGTTCCCGGGTTTCAAGCAGTTCATTCTTCAGGGTCTTCAGCTTCGAGATTTCTTCCCGGAGCGTCGATAACTCCAGGAGCAGGTCCCTTTTCGATTTTCCTTCATCCTTCATCGGTCATAAACCCCCGATTGGAGGCCTGCCTCGGTGACCGTCCGCCCAACCCTGCAACACTCCGATCAAAAGCAGAAGGAAGGCTTGACAGAACCATTTTTTGCCTTTTATTAGAATAGGTATTGGTGTAAAATACACTATCGTAAATTGAAACTCACCGCCCACCGGTCGAAATGCCCGGTCGTTTAACAACGTCTGCATGTGGAGTGCGCCCTGAACCTGAACGGGAAGTGCTTCCGGTCAAACAAAGCAACAGGCTTTCTCCGAGATTTTAAGGCCCTTCACGTCACAGGCCGATCATAAACCCACGTTATCATAAAGGAGGAGAAACGATATGGAAAAACCTCATTTGTATTCATTACCAAAATTGTCCTATGGCTACAAGGACCTGGAACCCTACATATCGCAACAGCAGCTTCAAATCCACCACGAAAAACATCATCAAGCCTACGTGACGGGGGCCAACGCCATCCTGGAGAGGATCGATCAGGCCCGCAAGGAAAAGGCGGACCTCGACGTGAAGGCCACGCTGAAAGAGCTCTCCTTCCATATCGGAGGCCACGTCCTTCACACCCTCTTCTGGGGCAATCTTGCCCCCCCGGGGAAATCAGGCGCGAAGCCCGAGAAGATTCTGGCTACCGCCATTGACAAGGAATTTGGAAGCCTCGAACAGTTCAAGAAAGAGTTCACCCAGGCGGCGGTCAGCGTCGAGGGCTCAGGCTGGGCGGTGCTCAGTTTCTGCAGGTTGACCAATCGCCCGATCATTATGCAGATCGAGAAACATAACGTCAACGTCTACCCCATGTTCACGATCCTCATGGTCCTCGATCTCTGGGAACACGCCTACTATCTCGATTACAAAAACCTCCGGGCCAAGTTCGTGGAGGCTTTTTGGAATATCGTCAACTGGGAAGAGGTTCGCGGACGGTTCGAACTGCTTTTAAGGTAGGCGCCGTCAGCCGCTTTTTAATTCTGATCTGAAGTCCAGGGAAAAAGAATGCTGAAATATTTTAACTGGCGTGTCGTCATCGGGATTGTCCTGGTCACTCTTTCGGCGGTTGTTTATGTTATCCATTATCTCATTTTCCGGGATGCCCATCATATTTTCATCTATCTGGTCGGTGACATCGCCTTTGTCTTCATCGAAGTGCTGCTCGTGACCCTCATTATCGATCAGCTCCTTCACGAGCGGGAGAAGAAATCCCTTCTCTTTAAATTGAACATGATCATCGGCATCTTCTACAGCGAGGCGGGAAACGAGATCCTGAGGCTGCTGTCGTCTTTCGATACGCAGGTGGACCGGATCCGGGGAGACCTCCTCGTCACGGACAAATGGAGCAAGCAGGATTTCCTGGATCTCAGGAAACGCATCAACGCTTACGAGCACAAGATGGACAGCCGGAAGGCCGATATGGGCGGCCTAAAAAATTTCTTTCTGGAAAAGCGTGATTTCATGCTCCGTATCCTGGAAAATCCGAACCTCCTCGAGCACGAGGGCTTTACGGACGCTCTGTGGGCCACGCTGCATCTGGCGGAGGAACTCACCTCCCGCAAGAGCCTGAAAGACCTCCCGAAGGCTGACTATGGTCATCTCTC
>JAPLJU010000170.1 GCA_026388445.1 Deltaproteobacteria bacterium | reverse complement strand
TGAAAAAGAAAAAGCCGGATTGAGAGACGGAGGAGATCTGACGGACATCGCGCCGACGGTCCTGCAGCTCCTCGGCCTGCGAAAGCCCGAAGCCATGACGGGCTCGTCGCTCATCGGGAAAAGTCATCGTCCCGCCGAGCGCCTCCTCGTCCTCATCCTTGACGGTTGGGGCATCAACGATCGTTGCGACGGCAACCTGATCGCAAGGGCCGCAACCCCCGTCATGGATGACCTTCTCACCCGTTACCCGAACACGCGGCTCAAGGCCGCCGGGTCGGCGGTGGGCCTGCCCGAGGGGACCGTTGGAAACTCCGAGGCGGGACACCTGCACATCGGCGCCGGCCGGCGGATATACTCGGACCGGTTGAAAATCGAAATGGCCATTTCCGACGGGTCCTTTTTCCGGAATAAGGCCTTCATCGAAACCATGAGGGCCTGCCGGTCAAAAGAGACAGCTCTCCATCTCATGGGCATCGTGTCCTTCTTCAGTTCACACGGCTCCATTGACCACCTCTTCGCCCTGATGGACATGGCCGGAAAGGAGGGCGTGAAAAACCTGTTCATTCACGCCATGCTGGGGCGGCGGGGGGAGATGCCGGAAAGCGGCGCCAACTATGTCGAGACGATCGAGAAGAGAGCCGCCGAGATCTCCCTCGGAAAAGTGGTATCCGTCATCGGACGCTACTGGTCCATGGACCGTGAGGAAAACTGGGATCGAATTGAAAAGACCTACCGGATGCTCGTCCACGGTGAGGGAAGAAAGATTTCAGAAAGGAGTTAGGCCATGGAGGTCAGGATCAACAAATCAAGGCTTTCTCTCGTTGAGGGGGATATCACGAAGGAAGAAACCGAAGCCATCGTCAACGCGGCCAACTCAAGACTCGCTGGCGGCGGGGGCGTGGACGGTGCCATACACCGGGCCGGAGGGTCCGCAATCATGGAGGAGTGCCGCAAGATCGGCGGATGCCCGACCGGCAAGGCCGTGATCACAACGGGCGGTAACCTGAAGGCCAGGCACGTCATCCACGCCGTGGGACCCATCTACCGGGACGGGTCGAAGGGTGAGGCGGATTTGCTGAAGAGTGCCTACCTGGAGTGCCTGAAGCTGGCATCGGCCAACAAGATCAAAAGCATCGCCTTCCCGGCCCTGAGTGCCGGCGCCTACGGTTATCCCCTGGAATAGGCGGCCCGCATCGCCCTCAAGACGTCCATGGACTACATGAAGGAACACCCGGAAATCGAGCTCGTCCGTTTCGTCCTCTTCGGAAGCGCCACCTACAGGGTTTTCGAGGAAGAGCTGAAAAAGCTGACGGGCAGTTGATCGCTGCAAGTCCGGCAGGAGATCCTTCTCTTGCTGATACCCAGGACAGTGTTTTGTTGGTGCGCGCCTACTTCTTTGCCTCGGCGAAATCCAGCACCTCCCCCATGATCCGGGCCG
The DNA here is from genome assembly GCA_026388445.1 of Deltaproteobacteria bacterium. Lineage (GTDB taxonomy): Bacteria > Desulfobacterota > Syntrophia > Syntrophales > UBA2192 > JAPLJU01. Next base: position 16,177 of record JAPLJU010000170.1, on the reverse strand, counting down.
CCTTTCCCGTGAGTCCCGCGCACTTCAAAAACTTTTCCCCCTCATGATAGGCCTTGGCCTGTTTCGGGTCCATCCAGTTTACGTTCACGATATCGCGGCACAGGATGCTCCCTTCCCCGGCTTCCTCGCGAAAACGCTTCATGAAATGGAAGGCGCAGGACCACATTTTCATGCCGGCCTGTCCCTCACCGTCCACCCGGCCATAACGCAGGCTCAGCGCCGCGAGCCCCCCGACGACGGCACCGCAGACCTCCCCGTGAGCCCCGAGGCCCCCGCCGAAGATGTCCATGGCCTTGACGAGATTCGAATCCGCAAACCCAAGCTTTTCTTGCCCGACCGCAAGAACGGCCTGGCTTCAGTGGTAGTTTTTCATGAAAAGCGCCCTGGCCTTTTCTTCCATCTGCTGAGGTGTCATATCTCCCCTCCCCACTAAGCGTTCTTTTTCGGTTTCACCGCCTGGATCCTGATGCTCACAACCGAGCGGGCAAGATCCCTCACATCCTCCAACCCGAGATTTGCCTTTTCCATGATGGCCTGCGCGATGGGGTCGTTCACGGCAAATTCGACGGGAAATGAGGTTTGATCGAGGACTCGGACATTTTCGAATCCCGCATTCCTCACTGCCTGCATGTATTCGTCCCGAAGGCTTGCCCCGGCAAGGCAGCCGATGTAGGCCTCAATGGAGTCCCTGACGGTAGGGGGCAATTCCTTGAGCAGGACGATGTCGGATACCATGACCCTCCCGCCCGGCTTCAGGACCCGGAAGGCCTCCCTGAATACCTGGCCCTTGTCCGGCGAGAGGTTGATGACGCAATTTGAAATCACGCAATCGGCTGTATTTGCATCCACGGGCAGGTTTTCTATCTCACCGAAACGAAACTCCACGTTTTCGAAACCGTCTTTCTCCGCATTACCCCTCGCCCGCTCGATCATCTCGGGTGTCATGTCCACACCGATGACCCGTCCGCTCTTGCCCACCCGACCGGCAGCGAGGAAACAATCGAACCCGGCTCCCGACCCCAGGTCGACAACCGTTTCGCCTTCAGCAAGCGACGCGAGTGCAATGGGATTCCCGCATCCGAGACCGAGATTCGATCCTTCTGGCACGGATCGAAGATCATCGGCACTGTAGCCCAGGTTCCTCCCGATCTCCGCAGTGTCGCGCGGGCCGCAGCATGAATCCACCGTGCCGCAGCATGTGAGACCCTGGCTGGCAATCTTCCCGTAGCCCTCTTTCACCGCTTTTTTGATGTCATCATCCTTTATGATGGTCACGTCAATACCTCCGTTTATTTATTTCAGCGTATTTCTCATCACAGGTCCCAGAAAATCCTTGACCCGCTCCGCAAGGTGTTCCGCCTTCACCAGGGTAAAGCAGCATATCTCGCCGTCCTTTTCCCATGTAATGACGGCGAGCTTGTCCCCTGCCCGGATATTGGCTTTGTCTCTCAATTCCTTGGGGAGAACCATCTGGCCGCGCTCATCAACACCGATGAGCGACTCGACCCTGCAGGCCCCCTCCCTGCACGCCGCTTGCTCTTTTTTCTTCATGTTAAAATCCCCCAATGAATCGAAATCAGATTGTTTGTTTATTCAGAATATTCAGTATATGCTGAATTATATGCATTTCTGACTGGAAGTCAAGCCCGAAATTTACGGTCTATGGGGACAGCTCGGAGATCAAGAGATTACGGGGCTTTAAGTGAGGTTTCTACGAAAAAAGTATTAGGTATCCACAGATTTTTCTAATACCTTATTATTAGCTGATTATTCTATATTATACATCAAAAATAATACCTTACAGCTATTGACATTGTAATTTTTCTGTGTAGACTTGTTGCATATGATGCACAAGAGTTATCAGTTTCATCTAACTTGATGGAAGGGGAAGGAAGATGAAAAAAGGAGCTTTGATATTAATTCTTTTCATATCACTTGGATTTGTCAGCGCCGTATCGGCATTCACGATCACGGATCTTTCAATCCAATCCCTGGATTTTTACGGGTTTCGATGGGATACGACTCCAAACTGGGCTTCTCCAATAGGAGTCGGTACCAATGCGGACGCTTCATCCGCTGCTTTATTGAATAACCCGGACACAACTGTAAACTTCGCACTTAATCCCGATGGGTCCGTGTTTCTTTTCACAGATTCATTTCAATCCACAGAGTATTTTTCACAATTATTCACCACAGAAAATTATAGATTGACTATTCGCGCCGATGGTCAGGACTATATTGTAGATTTTCGATTTGATGAGTTCGGCAACTTCTCTGCAATGGGATCCACAGGGCCCTTTGCTTTGACATTTCTCGGATTTAATAACGATGTCGTGGGCCCTGAAGGACAATCTCCCACATCATTGATGACGAATGCAAGACTGGACGCGGTATATGCGTTGCAGGCCGTCCCCGAACCGGCGACACTCCTTCTTCTCGGATTCGGGCTCGTCGGCCTCTCCGCCTTTGGCAGGAAGCGATTGATAGGGTAATACCGGCTATAAAACCACAAAAATTCAAGAGCCCCGGGGGCATCAACTCCCGGGGCTTTTTATTTGCACGCATTAAAAAAAAGGGGACAGGCTACTTTTTGTCCCATTACACGACCGTAAGCAAGATCGTAAAAGATGGGTAGATGACCTGATACGTCAAGACCTAACCCTTTTCGTTGGCGAGCATTCCATCCAAAAAACTCAGGTTTCCGAGGGCTGAAATTAAGAGGCTGCAAAACGCATTGAATCAGGAAAGAAAAAGCAACGGAATGTTGCTTTATGTTCTGGGATGGAACAGTCACAGTGTCGACGAAAAAGAAAAAGTGATGATCATTCTTCAGGAGAAGGTCGACCGGGCAAAAAATGCCTATCCATATCCTGAAAAATATGACTCATTCCGCAAAACCAACCCGTCATACCCATTGTTTAATTCCTGTTAGAACAGCCAGTTAGCTGATAAAAATTTTTCGACCTCTCCTGGCACATTTCCTGCGAATACAGGTTAAAAAATCATTGTTTTCAAAAGGAGCCTTACGATGATCGGACAGACAATTTGTTCCATAGTTACCCTGGCGGTCATTTTCTGGCTGGCATTCAACCTGGAGGTCCGAGAAATGGGCCTGGGTGCCAATCTCAACGCCCTCATGATCGTCCTGGGGGGGACCCTTGGCGCCACACTGATCGCATACCCCTTGAAAAAACTGCTTTGGACGGTCCAGCTGATCAAGAGATCCTTTACACACCGTGATGAAATCCATTCGACTATTCGGACCATAGCCAATATGGCCCATATCTACCGGACGAAGGGCATCCGCGCCCTCGAGCAGGAAGGGAATCGTCTGCCTTCGGGTCTTTTGAAGACAGGCATAGAGTTGATCGCCTACCGTTATACCAGGGACAAGATTGAACAAGTGCTGCACAAAGAGGCCCTCTGTACCTACAGTAAATATGAAACATGCTTCAAGATTCTCTACAATATGGCCAGGCTTGCCCCGGCCCTTGGCCTGGCGGGGACCGTCGTTAATCTCATCCGCATCTTCGGGCACATCAGCAACCCCCAATTTCTGATCGGATATATGGCGATAGCGCTGTTGAGCACCTTTTACGGTGTCGTCCTGGCCAAGGTCTGTTTCGTGCCCCTGTCCAACAAGCTCAGGGAATTCATGGACCAGGAGGTCCTGCAGATGGATATGATTCACGAGGGGATCCTGGATCTCAATGACCGGGAGCCCCCGAGGGCGATCCATTACAAATTGGAGACGCTCGCCTCGTCCATGGAAACTTCGGCGCGAAGACCTATCCGGCCCCAGCTCGTACTGCGCCCCCCCTATGAGCAACCCGTTGAAATAAAGACATGAAGGATTCGTCTGACAGCCCCCTGATGCATGAAAATCCCTCGAACCAGGTGCTTTTTAAAAAGGCGGCCAGTCCGCTGCGCCTTCGCAAGAAATCGCTCCAGACCGATGCCGGAAACGAAATCTGGCTTATCACACTGAGCGATCTTCTAATGCTGCTGATGATATTTTTTGTCCTCCTTTTCGGAATGACCCTGTATCAGCAGAAACAGACGGAGGCCTCTCAGGCCGCGACCGCAAAACCCGCGACACTGCTTCCCGCCGCGGAGTCACAGCCGGCCGCTCAGGCCGCTTCTTCCGACATATCCGCGAAAGAGGCAACGGCTACCCTGGAATCCGATCTCCAGAGAAGTCTGGGTGACGAAGAAGACCTGCAGGGGGTAACGGTGCGGCGTCGTTCTCAATTCATCATCCTGACCTTTCCGGAACGGATCATTTTCGACCCCGGGCAGGCCCAACTGGAATTATCCGTTCAACCCCTCCTGGAAAAGGTGGCCGCGTTTATCCTGTGTCATCCTGATCTGCTGGTGGAGGTACAGGGCCATACCGATGACAGGCCAATCAGCAACCGGCGCTATCCCTCCAACTGGGAACTCTCCGCCGACCGGGCTACCCAGGTCGCCAGGGCCCTGATCCGGATGGGTATCCATCCGGCAAAGATCTCCGTCAGGGGATACGGTGAGTACCAGTCCCTGTATCCTAATGACAGCGATCTCCACAGGCTTCAGAATCGCCGGGTGGAAATCCAGTTCTCCCCGATCCTCTCCAATTCCTGAAAAAAAGGGACAGGCTGCTACAGGTCACTCTGCTTCGTGGTTGACGGCTTTTTTCATGGGCGGTCGTTGGCCCTGTTTTAATCTGAAATTATTTCCCGCCCTTCCGGCCCAAGATAATCATCTTGCCGGGACTTTTATTTTTCAATTAAAAGGTCTATAACAAATCAAAAAGTTTATAAATACGTCGAAGCGCATCTCATGACAGTCACCAACCTGGAATAAAACAATACGGAGGAAAGCGATGCTCTACTCACTAAATGTGATTCAGGGAAATATGATTATTGCCGCTGCGGCGATTCTGGTTATTCTTGGCCTCCTGAGCTGCGAAAACGAAGTCTATCTGCAAAGCAATGTGGTAGACCCGACAAGGATCGTAGCCAGCAGCATCGCGGACAAGAAGTTCAATGTCGCGAGATTTGAGACTTTCGGTCCGCAACCGGAACAGGTCTATGGTTATGTTCTTTATGATGACGACGCTGATATGCGGACGACCGGCGCCCCCCTGGCAAAACTGGGGAAGATGAATTTGAAAGAAGTCCTCGATGATTACGACAAGACGCGGCGGGCCAAGGGCTGGTACAGGGCGAGCAGCCCGGTCATCAGGGAGGTGCTCCGGGGCGGGAATCTCATCGCCTTGACCGCAAGCGACGACATGCTGGATGTCCATCTCTGGGAGGACAAGGCGCTGAGCGAGAATGAAAACAAGGTCATTATCATTCTGACCTATGATGATCGCAGGACAGCGGATAGGGCCGTAAAGCCCGGCGTTTGAAAATAAGCAGGGCGCAGCATATCGCTACTGCTGCATCCCTGGCAAAAAGGAACTCATTGATACTATTGTTTGCATATGATTATTAAATATATTATGTGTTCATTACATGGATTCAGTCATTAGCAAATTTTGATAGAAAAGGAGGGAACGAGATGGACGGAAAATTTGAGGTCTACAAGGACAAAGCGGGCAAGTTCAGATTCCGGTTAAGGGCGGCAAACGGGAAGACAATTATGGTCGGCCAAGGCTATAGCTCCAAGGCTGCGTGCCTCAAAGGCATTGCGTCTGTGAAAAAAAATTCGCAGAAGGCTTCTAATTTTCAGGTGTATCAGAATAAGAGCGGTGGTTACAGTTTCAGGTTGATAGCGCCGGAGAACAAGGAAATCATCGGCACCGGGCAATCCTACACGTCGAGCAGCGGATGCCGCAAGGGGGTTGCATCGGTAGGCAAGAAAAACGCCAGGGCCGCAAAAATTGTTGACGCGGACTGAGAGGATTTTGCAGGAACCAGAAGGAAGTTGTAAGGCTGACAATTCATAATATTAAAAAAAGGGGATCATCTCCGAATTAGTTGATTCGATTAGAGGGAATCGGTTGTGATTTCAAATACAATGGACATCCAGTATATCCAGGGGTATAGGTTAATCGCCCAAGAAAAACCAAACCCCAAGGAGGCCTGTGATGTCCGGACTTACTATAGCACCGGGAGATTTTGGGGTCAGGTCTTGTATTTCAACATTTCCTTTTCAACCTGAACCACGATGCGGCTGATAGAAGCATAGTGCATGTCCAGGAAGTCCCCGATCTCCTGCAACCTGTATCCCTGCTCGACATGCGCCGCGTAAATGGCCCTGTTGCGCTTCTGCCTGTCTGTCTTCGCCTCCCCCATAAATAACCAGCTCAGTGCCACTCGGCTGGCGAACCTCTGTTTTCTGGGAACCTCACGCAAGGAGCCTATTCCCGAGATGTGCTTGGAAATGCTCTCCACAAAATCATCATCCCCCAGATATATCTGGCCCTTCAGGTCCTCCCAGGGCGATTTCTTGAGATTCGTCCCGGCCCTCACAAAATCAGCGAAACGCCTTTGAGCTATCCTCCTTTCCTCTCCAAATTGGGCCAGCAGCCAGTCCGGGGTCAGGAGCTCCGGGGTCCCGATCTTCCCGACGGTCGCCCGGTAGCTGCTCCAGGCGTAACCCTCCGGGAAGTCGACCATGCCTGCGCGCACAGGGTTCAGCATCATGTAACGGGCAAGCTCCAAAAGATATTCATCCTTGTCCACAAGGATCGCCTTGTAGCGCCCCTGGAGAAGATGGCCGGACTTGTGGTGCCTCCAATTAAATCTCTGTGTGTAGAGACCGTTCAGTTGTCTCATCCCCCGGGAGAGGTTGGCATCGGGGGTTTCGACCAGCAGATGATAATGATCGCCCATGAGGCAGTAGGCATGGCAGAGCCAGTTGAACCGCTTCAAAACGAAACCGAGGATGCGCAGAAAAATCTTGCGGTCAATGTCATCTGCAAAGATTCTGGCCCTTGCGTTGCCGCGCGAAGTGATATGGTACAGGGCGCCGGGATATTCTATGCGGAGGGGTCGAGCCATGATAAAACCATATCAGAAACCATGTTGAAATACAAGACTTGACCCCATTGTTTTGGGACAGGTCACTTCCCTACTCGAAAACCGCAGCACCCATGTCTTTCGTGGACTTGGGCGGTCCACTACGAAAAAAGTATTACTCGCCCTTCTTTTCTAATGCTTTTTTCTTAGATTTGGTTGCACAAAAATAAGCCTGTGAATTAACCATTCTACCTATTGAAAATTCTTTCAGGTTATGTATTTGAATAACAAGTATCTGCATAATGGGATTTCTAAAAATGGGAATCTTACCGTCCGGGAAAGCTGGAGGATATAGCGTGACGGCAAAGCCGCGTCATGAAGGGAAAAGGTTTCGCGAATCAACCGTCAGTCTTGTACCTCTTCTTGCAGTTTTGTGTCTGTTACTGGCGGTTTCCGGCTGCCATTCAACGCCGGAGAAAGACACAAAGGGCACCTACGGGTTTATAAGCCCGACCTTTTCACCCGACAATAAAAAAATCGTCCTTGCCTTCTGTGACGAGTCCCGCGGATATGATGCATGCGATGTAGTGACCTACGACTTGTCCAATGGTGATGTTCAGAGATTGAAACCCACGGAAAGCCGACTGCACGGCGCACCCATTTACTCCCCTGACGGCACAAAGATCGCGTTTGTCGACGGCGAGGGGGATGTGGCAAATGTCTTTGTCATGTCTTCCAGCGGGGATAATGTGAGGCAGCTCACCTTCAGGAAAAAAGGAGCAAGCGGCAAAACGGAGGTCAAGCTCGATGCCGTGCCGACCTTTTCTCCCGACGGGGAGCGGGTTATCTTTATACGTTCCGAAAACAAGCGGGAGCGGACCTTCGGGCGGGGCAAGATGTTCTCGCGCTGGGATGCCTACGAAGTGGATTTAAAAACAGGCACGGAGCGGAAGCTGACGGATTACAAATTCTACATGATGTCCCGGCCTTATTATCTGCCGGATGGGAAACATTTCATCTTCTCGGGCGATGGGCCAAAGGTAGAGGACTTGGGTTTTAACGACAGGTACGAGAAGACCTACCGCGAAAACAGGATATTTATCATGGATGGAAAGGAAAATGAGCTGAAGCCCGCTTTCCAGAACGGCCGGCACTCCAGCAATCCCGCCGTATCTCTGGACGGCACTGTTCTTTTCACCTCGATCACCAACAAGATGGACGGCATCGGGGGAACTTACAACTACGACCTCTTTATCAGAAAGGGGGGGCAGACCAATCGCCTGACGAGCATGAAGGCGATGATTGTCGAATCGGCCATTTCCTATGACGGATCCAGGGTAGTTTTCATCGCCGACACGGACCCGGAGCGCAAGGGGGGACCGTCCCTGTGGGTCATGAACAGTGACGGGAGCGATCTGAAGGAGATCAAATTGCCGCGCGACCGACTGCGGCAGATGGGAGCAGGAAAAACCGTTAAATGATCAGGGGAAATGCGTCCTCGAATACATAAAGGGGGGAAGAAGGAATGAACTACTGGAAGATGATACCCAGATATGGCAAATACGGTGGGCCTGGTCATAAAGGACAGAGAATAAATGATGATGGTACATTGTGGAGAGATCCCTTCACAAAAGAAACCCATGATTATTATTACCCGCCGGATGATGACCTTGACAAGTGCTTCCGAAGGCATGACGAAGCCTATGATGCGGCGGAAGAGCTTGCAAAACAGGGCAAGTTACAGGAGGCCCAGTGGGAGCGAATGATGGCGGATGCCCGCCTGGTCGATGAAATCATCACCCTCGACCCAAATAGTCCGGACTTTCCCTTTCTCCAGCCTAACTGGGACGCGGCATATGCCGCAGGTTACGCTGTCGCGTGCACTATTGTTTTTAACCCTTTCCTGCTGCCCGAGCATGTCTCCAATACAACATTCACGTATATAGATTGCTATGACCATATCAAGAGGTACTACGCCAATGCGGCGACGGCGCAAAATCCGCAACAGGATCCCCTCTTTCTCGATCTTGATGGGGACGGCATAGAAACCATCGGTCCCGAAACTTATGCCTTTTTTGACCATGACGGAAACGCCTTTGCAGAGAAAACCGGCTGGGTTGCGCCGGATGATGGGATTCTGGTCTTGGATCGGAATGGCGATGGTGTCATAAACAGCGGTCGGGAGCTATTCGGAGATCAGACAATTCTCAAAAACGGCGACATGGCTTCCGGCGGTTTCCAGGCGCTGGCTGATATCGACGATAACGGCGACGGAAGAATTGATGCTGGTGATGGGGCTTGGACTCAGCTCAGGGTGTGGCGGGATCTCGACTCTAACGGTATATCGGGATCGGATGAATTCTACACGCTCGAGGAACTTGGCATAAGAACATTGAACACAGGTTGTACAGACACTACGGTTACCGATGGAAAAGGTAACACAAAGGTCCAGACGGGATCCTATGAGAGAACGGACGGTACGATAAGTGAGATAGGCACTTTTCTGCTTCAAAGAGATATCCTCTTCACGCTGGCCGTGGATTGGCTTCCCGAGCCGGCTGAATTGGAAATGCTTCCTGATTTGAGGGGCACTGGAACCGTATATGACCTCCACCAGGCGATGGCAAGAGAGCTGTTGTCGGCGGATCAGATTGATGATCTCCCGTTAGGTTTTGACATTCAGACGGTTTCCCTGAAGACGCTTGTTGAAAACTTTGCAGATGAAAAGACCATCGATGGCAGAAACCGCTTGATGGATCAAATCCTGTTCAGGTGGACAGGTGCGGAGATGATTGACCCGTCCAGCAGGGGTCCCTGCATCGATGCTAGAAAACTGTATGTCCTCGAGAAGTTCCTAGTCACGGATTTCCTGGGCGCCATTGGCCCGAACCCGAATCAGCTTGCTTCGGGGTACCTCAACCAGGCATACACTGCCCTCTATGAGATGTATTATGCCCAGTTGATGTTCCAGACGCATTTGAAGGATTCCTTCGACCAGATAATGTTTCAATGGGACCCGGCAACTCACACACTCAACGGTGATTTGACACAGGTCGCTACTGAAATTACGGAGAGGTTCTCAGAGAACTTGCAGAGCGGCAAGGAATTCCTGGGTGAATTCAGTCGTGCTCTCAGGGGATCTGGATCAATAGAGGTCGTGGACTTCTTGCCCTTCCGTGATTATTTCGCAGCGCAGGGTGAGGATTTAGCCTGGATCGTTGACTCGGCCGGCGTGAGGAAAAAATACGGGAGCCCGGAAAATGAAACACTCTCCGGTGATAGCGGCGATGATGCTATCGCTGGTGGGGATGGGAATGACAGGCTATATTCAAATGGCGGCAGCGATGTCCTTTACGGCCAGAGTGGCAATGACTATATCCAGGGAAACAATAATGATGAAATATTAAACGGCGGCTCAGGAGACGATACGCTCTTCGGGTCATACGGAGCTGACCTTCTGGAAGGCGGGTCAGGTAATGACACCCTATACGGCGGATACGACCTCGCGCAAGACATACTGCGTGGAAATGAGGGCAATGACTCACTATTTGGTGAAAAAGGGGATGACATCCTGGACGGTGGTGCCGGAGACGATCTTCTCTACGGCGGCTGGGGGGACGACACATACCTGTACGGCAAGGGGTCAGGGAGCGACACGATTTACAGCTACGAAATCGAACGGGTGGGCTGGTACGGCGATACCATAAACAGGAACGGCATTGACACCGTCCAGTTTGGTGAAGGACTAGCACCGGACTCGTTTAAATACATTGGCGAGGGAAGCAACAAAGGCGGCAACCTGGTACTTCGGAACAGGGAAACGGGTGAGACGCTGAAGTTCGACAAGTGGTTGAATGGTGATTATTACCAGGTGGACAGGTTCAAATTTGCCGATGGTACGGAACTGACGGCCTCGGAGATCAGTCAACGGATCAACATCATTATCTCGGGCACCGGGGGTAACGATAATCTCAATTACGGCTTCGACGGATATAAAAACGAGATTTTCGGCCTGGCTGGAAATGACTACCTTTACGGCAGAAATCAAGACGACTATCTCAACGGTGGGGATGGTGACGACTGGATATACGGCAGCCACGGGAACGATGTCGTCGAGGGGGATGCCGGCAACGACGTCCTCTTCGGATATATGGGCAATGACGTCCTGAGGGGTGGGACCGGGAACGATACACTCTATGCAGAGTATGACAATGACATCCTCGAAGGAGGTACTGGCAATGACGGCCTATATGGCAGTACCGGCAGCGATACCTATTTATTTGCCAAGGGCTACGGCCAGGATAAAATCGAGGACTACGATACTGCCGCTGGCAACATCGACACGGTGAGGCTGGGCGAAGGCATCGACAAGCAGGGGCTCGTGATGTTCCGGGACGGGCTGGACCTTCTCATCTTCACAGACGATGATGATTACATCCGCGTCTCGAGGCAGTTCCAAGCCAACTACGGCATCGAGCGGCTGGAAGTGACGGACGGTTGCTACATCACCCGGCAGGACATGGAGCACATCGTCAACGCCATGATCGATTTCAACAGCACCCAGGGGATGGACATCGTCCAGCAATACGACACGCTCAGGAATGACCAGGCCTTCCAGACAACGCTTGCCCAGACCTGGCACCAGCAACTCAACCCCCAGGGATGATCGTACGGTTCTGACAAAATAAAGGAAGATAAAACAGGCTGATTACGCAATATAATCAGCCTGTCCTTTTTGACGATTGTTTTGTAATCTCTCCCCTCGCCTTTTCTATCTCACCTTCAACCCTTCATCCAGATACTTGATGATCGGGAACAGGAAAAACTCGATGACCCGCCTTTGGCCGACCTGGATTTCGGCGCTCACGGACATACCGGGCCTCACTTTATGAGTGCTCCCGTCTTTCGTCTTCAATTCCTCGGAGGCAAGATTCACATGGACCGGATAACCGTCACCTGAATTTTCCTTTTCCTCGACGCTGAAGGGATTGACCGACTCCACGTTACCATCGATCATCCCGTATTTCTGGAAATCAAAGGTGTCCACCTTGACCACGCACTTCTGCCCGGGCCAGACGAAACCCGCGTCCTTGTTGAGGACAAGAACCCTGGCCATCAGGGCCGCGTCCTCCGGCACAAGGCTGACCACCTGCTGGGCCGGCGTCACGACACCGCCGACGGTCTTGATCGAGAGGATGTGCACGTAGCCGCTGACCGGCGCGTTGATGGACCGCTTGCCCTTCTTGAAATTCAGGCTGGTGACCTCCGCCTCGAGGATGTTCTTGCCCTGCATGTTGCTTGAAAGCTCGCTGAGCATCTTCTCACGAAATAAGTTTCTGAAAGACTCGACCTCGCTTCTCACCCGCTCCGCCCTTGCCGTCGCCTCCTTGATCTGTCCCCGCTTAACCTCCACTTCACGTTCCTGGCCCATTCTCTCCCTGATCTTTTCTTTGAAGCGGTTCTCCGCGAGGGCTCCGATCTCGACGAGGGCCTTCTGCTTTTTTTCAACTTCCTGCGTTACCGCAAGCAGGTTTTCCAGCTTGAGCAGTTCGTCCTGCAGGGTGCGGACGGCATGCTCGGCCTCCTCGAGGGCAAGCTGTTTTTCCTTCAAAGTCGAGTGATAGAGCGCCCTCTGCGACTGATAAAGTTTCAGCTGCGTATCCACGATCTCCGGGGGCCGGCCTTCACCGGACGGTCTGAACGCCCTGTCATCGAGAACAGCCCGGATGCGGGCCATGGATACCTTGGAGAGATTCAGGTTCTTCTCCTTCCCTTCCAGATCCGCGTTGTCAACGGATGGGTCAATCTCGATGAGAGGGGCCCCCGCTTTCACGTAATCCCCTTCCCTCACGCAGATCTTGCTGACCACACCCGTCTCGAGCGGCTGAAGGACCTTGACATCTCCCGCTGGGATGATCTTACCCCGCGCCGTGACGACCACGTCCACCTTGATGAAGATGAGCCCGATCAGCGCCAGTCCGAGGATGGCAATCGTCGTCCAGAGAAAAGCCCTGCCGATGGGATTGGGAGGCCTTTCCTCCACCTCAGCCAGTATGGGCTTGAAATCGTGATAATCCGTCATGTTCACCTTCCTGCTGCTTGTAAAGGTAGCTGTAAAGACCGTTCTTCTTCATGAGCGCCTCGTGATTTCCCGCTTCCACGATCCGGCCCCTGTCGATGATGAAAATAACATCGCAGTTTCTCATGATGGAAAGCCTGTGGGCGATGAGAATAATCGTTCTCCCCTTCCCGATATGTGCAAGGTTTCTCTGGATGATCTTCTCGGACTCGTAATCCAGGGAACTCGTCGCCTCGTCAAAGATGAGGATGGGGGGGTTGGTCATGAGCGCCCTGGCGATGGCAATCCTCTGTTTCTGCCCCCCGGAGAGGGAAACCCCTCTCTCTTCCACATGGCTTTCATAACCCAGGGGCATCTCCGCGATAAATTCATGGGCACCGGCCGCCTGACAGGCCCCGATGATTCTTTCCATTGCGGCATCGGGCATGGCCATCGAAACGTTTTCCCGGATGGTCCCGCTGAAAAGGAAGCATTCCTGGGGCACCATGCCGATCCTGTAGCGAAGCTGGAGCGGATCCATGTGCCTGGCATCGATGCTGTCCACCGTCAGGGTACCTTCCGTCGGGACGTACAGGCGCTGGATCAGTTTTGCGATGGTGCTCTTGCCGGAGCCGCTTCTGCCCACAATGCCCACCATGCTCCCCGGCGCGATGTGTAGGTTGATACCGTCCAGAACCACGGGGCCTTCGGGTGAATATTTGAATCTCACGTCCTTGAAGACGATGTCACCTTTCAGCTCCCTGACGGCAACACTGCCTCCGACAACCTCCGAGGGTGTGTTGATGATGTCGCCAATCCGCTCGAGAGAAAGCCTGGCCTGCTGGAAATCCTGCCACATGTGGACCAGCCGCAGTATGGGACCGCTCAGCTGGGACGCGAACATCTGAAAGGCGATGAGCTGGCCCACGCTGAGCCGGTTTTCAAAAACGAGGCTCACGCCAAAATAAATGACAGCGAGCGTCATGAGCTTCTGGAGGAGCTGTGATGAAGTGACCGCCGCATTTCCCAGATTCGAGAGCCGGAAGGCGGAGAGGATGTAATCCCCGAGGTGATTTTCCCAGCTCCGGACCATCTTCCCCTCGATGGCGAGGGATTTCACGGTTTGGATCCCCGTGATGGACTCGACAAGGAAGGACTGCGCTGCGGCGCCTTTCTGGAACTTGTCGTCCAGGCGGCTTTTGATCGCCGGCGTCACAAAGAAAGAGATGGCGCCGATCACGGCAATGAAGCAAAGAACGAGGACCGTGAGCATCACGCTGTAGAGCGCCATGATCACGATGAAGACAACGGAGAAAAGTGTGTCGAGAAGAACCGTCAGGGAGATGTTCGTCATGAACTGCCGAAGATTTTCTAGCTCACGGACCCGCGCGATGATGTTCCCGACCTTTCTCGTTTCAAAATAACGGTACGGGAGGGACAAGAGGTGGCGGTAGACCTTCGCGCCCAGTCCGCCGTCGATCTTGTTCGCCGTGTGGTAAAGGAGGTAATTCCGCATCAGGTTCAGAACGGCATCGAAGAGAACGACGGTGAAAAATACGCCCGCCACGACCTGAAGGGTTGTGACGGCATGATGCGCCAGGACTTTGTCGATGATGACCTGGATGAACAGGGGGGTCACCAGCCCGAAGGTCTGGATGAAAAACGACGCCGTCACGATTTCCGAGAAAATGGAGCGATATTTTAAGAACTCCCCGAAGAGCCACTTGAAATTGAGATAAAACTCCGTTTTGGCAAAACGGGGATATAGCGGGATGATCTGTCCGTCCCAGAGTTCTTTCAGCTCCTCCGCCGTGAGCTCGACCACCGCTTTTTTCCGGGCTTCAAAGAGAAGCACCCTGTCTTCCCTGCGGCCCAAAAGGACATGATAGGTCCCGTCGCGAGCCACGACGATGGAGGGCACCGGATACTTGAGCAGGTTCTCCACAGCCTGCCCCGTTTTCAGACGTACGCGAAAACCATGATCCCGGAGGACACGAAGCATTTCCTCGGTCTTCAGCTCACCCTCGAGGAAGTATTTTCTCCGGATCGCATTCACGTCCACGGCGATGGAGTGAAGCTTCGCCGCCACTTCAATGGATATCAGACCCGTTTCCATAATAATCTCTCATGAAATTCTTGTAATCCGATTCGATGAAAAGCCTCTTCTCCAGCAAGGCCATCGCGTTTTCCGCCACCTTCAGATCCCTTTCGATGGAGAGGGCCTCCTTTTCCGTCTCGGCAATGTCCATGACGCTCCTTTCACCGAGAATCTTCGCACCCCTGGCGATCTCGAGGACCTGCCGGTACCGGACGGCAAGCTTCCGGTAGTGTTCTACCGTTCTCGCCTGCTCCGAAAGGCCTGCATGAAGGGCTTCCAGTTCCTTCGCCTTTTCAGCCTTGAGGGACTGAATGCTCTCTTCCTGTCTTTTGATCTCCCGGAGAACCTTCTCTCTCTCCCACTTTCTGGCAAACCCATCGAAAAGGGGGATCGAAAGAAAGACACCCGCGTTGTAAGAAATCTCTTTCATATCATGGAGGGTGTCCGACAGCTCACTCCTGTTCCCGTAGAAGTCGTATCTTGCGTAGATGCCGATGTCGGGGAAAAAGTCGTTTCGCGCTGCTGTCGCTTTGTGTTTGAGGCCCTCCTTCTCTTTCTGGCGGTATTTGTATTCCGGCATGCTCTCCACGTCCTTCATGATCTCCCCTGAAAAGGATATGCCCCCGGAGGGGAGCGGCTCAATGTAGACATCTTCGGAATAATCTTTTCCCGTCAGGGCCGAAAGCCGAGCGAGATTTTGTCTCAACTGCATCCGGTCGGTGGATTGCTCTTTCTCGGCCGCTGCGAGCCCGGCCTCTGACTTTAAAAATTCTTCGAGTGAAATCTCTCCGGATTCATAGGCCTTTTTACGCAAAGTGACGGCCTCCTGCAGTTTCCTGATGATCTCGCCCTCATATCGGACCTTTATGAAACATTCGCTGAGCGAGCTGTAAGTGCCGGTGAGTTCCAGAACGAGTTTTTTGGATTCAACTTCAGCGTCGAACCTTGCAGCATCGATGAGTTCCCTGTAATACTTTGACTGGTAACCTTTTTTGTACCAGTTCGACAGAAGGTATTCCCCGGCCAAATAAACCGAGGACCTCCACTCATCCACATTTCCTCCGATGACCT
>JAPLJU010000118.1 GCA_026388445.1 Deltaproteobacteria bacterium | reverse complement strand
AATGGCAGAACTTTATCTTAGAATGTGGTACAAGTTACAATGATCAATCAATAACCCCGAACCTTGCGGCGCGGTTCTCTCTATCATAGTCTGAAAAACGGTTCGGGCGTGCGATATTCAAAAGGGCAAATACATCAGAGGAACAAGATGAGAAATAAAGATAAAACCACACCACAACTCCTGGATGAGATTGCCTTATTGCATCAAACAAGAACCCAATTAGAAAGATCAGAGGTGGAACGCAGCAGAGCGGAGGCGGCCCTGCGGGAAAGCGAAGAAAAATACCGGAATCTTGTTGAATCTACGTTGGATCTTATTTTTATGGTCAATAAGGAAGGGACATACACTTATGTCAACCCGAGATTCGAAAAAGTCACGGGATATTCAGTTCGTGATTTGATCGGTCAACCGTTCACATATATTGTCGCGCCGGAGTATAAAGAATCCACTATTGATCGGTTTAAAAAAGGTATCCGGGGCGAGGATACACCACCGTACGAGGCGGAACTCGTTCATAAAAACGGGGAAAGAATCCCGGTAGAGTTTCTGGTAACGACCCAATATGATACGATGGGTCGCGCAACGGGAAGGTTCGGTATCGGTCGAGACATAACAGAACGCAGAAAAGCGGACAATGCTTTAAGGCAAATTGCCGCCGATTTGGCAAAGGCACAGGACTTGGCACATATCGGTAGCTGGCGTTACAACCGGATTACAAAATTGTCTGTATGGTCTGAAGAAATGTTTCGAATATTCGGACTGAAGCCGAACCAGGGAACCCCTTTCCATGCCGACCATAAAAAGTTCATCCATCCTGATGATTGGCAGAAGGTTGAAACGTCTGTGAGGGCGGCGCTCGGGGGAGAGCCCTACGGGCTGGAGTTAAGAATTCTTCGCCCCGATGGCTCCATGCGTTATGTTTTTACTACGGGGGAAACCGAAGTGGGGCAGGACGGTAAAGTCGAGGGGCTGTTCGGCACCACACAGGATATCACCGAGCGCAAACTGGTAGAAAAAACCCTGAAAAAACAAAGCGATCAACTCCGGTTTCTCTCCGCAAAACTTTCTGAAGCTGAAGAGTCTGAAAGAAGAAGGATTGCCCGGGATCTTCACGACCAGGTGGGACAAAATTTGACCGTTGTAGGAATAAACTTGAACGTTCTTCGATCAATGCTCCCTGAAGAAAGCATAAAAATGGTACAGACCCGCTTGTTGGAGGATTCACTCACCCTGGTTGAACAAACAACGGAATACACCCGCAGTCTGATGGCCGATTTAAGACCGCCGGACATGGATGACTACGGCCTTGTCGCTTCGATACGCTGGTATAGTGAACGCTTCTCCATGAGGACAGGTGTAGAAGTCATCATGGAAGGCAGGGAGATAAATCCTCGACCCACAACCCACATCGAGAACAACTTGTTCAGAATCGTTCAGGAAGTACTGACCAATATCAGCAAGCATGCTCGAGCCAGGCATGCCAGGATAAAGATAGACACGGCTGAGGGGAAGTTGAACCTTAGCATTGTCGACGACGGTGTTGGTTTCGACCCGGCTGAGGTACACAAAGCGGGCGAACATCACGGCTGGGGGCTCCTGACCATGGCTGAACGGGCCGAGGTGATCGGTGGCCGTTTTTCTCTCGAATCTAAAACCGGTCAAGGCACACAGGTGACGGTGGAGGTACCCTTATGAGCACAACGGTATTTTTGGCCGATGACCACACCATTGTTCGTGACGGACTCCGGTATTTATTGGAAGCGCACGATAACATTAAGGTGATCGGTGAGGCTTCAAACGGGCGAGACGCGGTAAAAAAAGTAAAGAAACTTCAACCGAACATCGTTATTATGGATATCTTTATGACGGAACTGAACGGTATCGAGGCGACGGAGCAGATCTGCAAGGAATGCCCATCCACCCGGGTCATCATGCTTTCGATGCAGTCTTCGTCAGAGTCTATTCTGCGGTCCCTGAAGGCAGGCGCAAGCGGCTACCTGCTGAAAGAATCGGCGGGTCGCGAGTTGGTCAACGCAATTTATACCGTCAACGCCGGCCGTCGCTATCTCAGCACCAAGGTTTCGGACCAGATGGCGGGTGCTTACCTGAAACAGGCAGAGGGAAGCACGGACCCCCTGGCAACTCTCAGCCAAAGGGAGCGTGAAGTTCTTCAACTAGTCGTCGAGGGAAAGACCAGTGCGGAAATCGCCGAAACGCTCTTTCTTTCAGTTAAAACCATCGAAACCTACAGGAGCCGCCTGATGCAGAAGTTAGGAATCAGAGACATCCCCGGCCTTATACGGTTTGCCATTCAACACGGTATTACCTTTTTAGAATAGTAAACCCCTTATCATACTCGCTTTTCAACGTTCCCCCACACGCTTTGTCAAACATGCCCTACATACAGGGCCTGGAATCTGGGCTATGGGAAAAATCACCTGAAATTAGTGATATTCATGTTGATATCGATCAATAAGTTTCAAGTGCAAAAAAAGTCACTGCTATGGTACAAGATGAAACGTGGCTTGACTGGGGAATATCCTGAAACAACGCGCCAACGAACAGACCGCCATTGCCCACCCGGATTTCCGTGGCGAGCTTAAGACGCAGACGCGAAAACTCAAATGGACTTAGGAGGAAAAGATGGCAAAAGAGTACATGTATCTTGACGACTATGTCGTTGGCGAAAAAGTGACCTCACCGGCGAGAACCGTCACAGAGGCGGACATCGTGAATTTTGCAGGTTTCACCGGTGACTGGCATCCTCTTCACACAGATATAGAATATGCGGCCCAAACGCCTTTCAAGGGCAGGATCGCCCATGGCATGTTGACCTTGAGCATCGGTATGGTCCTGCCGTTCAGGCTGGGGCCGTATTCGAGTTATCTTCCGAAATCTTTTATTGCCTTTTACGGAATGGACGAAGTTCGTTTCACGGCGCCCACCAGGATAGGTGATACGATTCATTGCGAGGTGGAGGTCATCGACATAACCGACAAGGGCAAGGGCAGAGGAATTCTGACCGTCCGAAACCAGATCAAGAACCAGAAGGGCGAGACATTGGTTTCGTTTGTTATGAAATTATTTTGCGGAAAGAAGCCGAGTTAGAGTGAAGGATATCAGGCGAAGCGCAGATTGAGCTTAAAAAGTAAATTTACAATGAATGAAAGGAGATTAACAGATGGCTGATCAACCCGAAAAAAGATTGACCCGTCAGCAAAAGAAGGAGATGGAGTACGGGGAGAACCGACAGCACTGGCTGGCCGAGGAGCAGAAGATCTATGATCTGTGGGAGAAGGCCTACAACCCTGGTGGCCAGGTTCAGAATGATCGCCTGGCGAAACAGGGCAAGAAGCCCCCGCGTCAGCTCGTCAAGCAGTTGATCGATCCGGACACGGAATTCTTCGAGCTGAGCCGGGGGGCCGGTTTCGGGATCAACTACGAAGGGGTAAAAGATGTCCCCTCCGCCGGGCTCGTGACGGGGATCGGCAAGATCCACGGCAACTGGGTCATGATCCTCGCAAACGACAGTCGTGTCAGCGCCGGGGCCTACTACCCGATCAGCTGCAAGAAGCACCTGAGG
The DNA here is from genome assembly GCA_026388445.1 of Deltaproteobacteria bacterium. GTDB lineage: Bacteria > Desulfobacterota > Syntrophia > Syntrophales > UBA2192 > JAPLJU01. The sequence continues at coordinate 6,446 of JAPLJU010000118.1, read as the reverse complement.
GCCCAGGAGATCGCCGAGCGGTGCGGGCTTAACTTCGTCTACATCGCCGATTCGGCGGGCGCCTTTCTTCCCATGCAGGACCGGATCTTCCCCGGCCGGAACCAGTTCGGCCATTTCTTCTACAACATGTGCCGGATGTCGGCGAAGGGGCTCAAGCAGTATACCCTTAGCACGGGCGGGAACACGGCCGGCGGGGCCTACATCGTCTATCTGGCCTGTGAATCCATCATGATTGAAGGGATGTCCTATTCCTTTCTCGGCGGGCCGCCCATGGTGAAATCCGCCATCGGGGAGACGGTGAGCATGGAGGACCTGGGAGGAGCGAGAGTCCATACTGCTATCTCCGGCGGTGCCGATCACTTCGTGAAGTCGCAGGACGAGGGGATCGAGAAGCTGAGAGAGCTTCTGGCCTTTGATCCGAAACAGACCCTCCATATAGAACGGCGCAAGCCCGTTGAGCCGAAGGTCCCGGCTGATTACCTCTATCAGGTTCTGCCTAAAGAGACCGCCCGGGGGATCAACGTCCGTGAGGTGCTTGCCGCCATCGCCGACGACAGCTATTTCAGCGAGTATAAGCGTAATTACAACCCCGGCCGGGGAGACAACGTCATCTGCGGGAAGATCCACCTGAAGGGGATCCCCGTCGGGATCATCGCCAGCAACAACAACGGAGTCATCTTCGTGGACTCGGCCCGGAAGGCCATCGAATGGGTGATCCGCTGCTCCACGATGAAGATTCCCCTTCTCTACATCCAGAACTCCCCCGGCTACATGGTGGGGACGGCCGAGGAGTATGCTGGCATCGGCAAGTACGGCTCCGGCATGGTCAGGGCCGTCGCCTGCACCGAGGTCCCGAGGATCCAGTGGATCATCGGGCCGGATCATGGCGCCGCGAATTTCGGCATGAGCGGGAGGACCTTCGACCCGCTTTTCATCTTCGCCACGATGCGGGCGAGGACGTCGGTCATGTCCGGAGAGACGGCGGGCTTCATCCTCACGAGCCTGGAGCGTGTCAACCGGAAGAAACGGGGCGAGGAGATGGACGAAGAGGCAGCAAAAAAATTCCAGCAGATGATGGTCGACAAGTACAACCGGGAGGCTCATCCCTTCTACATGGAGGCACGGCTATTCAACGACGGGACGCTGCCGCTCAAGGACTGCCGCGATGCCCTGGCCCTGGGCTTCGAGGTCGCCCTCCTGCAGCCGATTAAAGAATCCAATTTCGGGAACTTCAAATTCTAGAGAGCGACGGGAAGCCATACCGTGCCACACCCCGAAGAATCCATTGAGGAGGAAGCATTATATGACAGAGCATGATTATTGGAAGATATTTCCAAGAATGCCAAAGAAGGTTATGATCGGAGACATCACGATTCGTGATGGTTTCCAGCATGAGGAGAAGTTCATTTCTACGGCCGCCAAGATCTTCTATGGCGAAGAAATCATCATGGCCGGCTGTACGGAGATTGAAGCCACCAACCTGGGAAGTGCCGTGACAACGCCCCAGTTCAGGGATGCCGATGAAGTCCTCGCCCACTTCCGGAGTGACCGATTTAAAAAGCGGTGCGCCCAGCGAAAGATCAACTACGATGAACTCGTTTTCAGTGCTGTGACGATCCGCGAGAACGCGGTGGACCGTGCCATTGAACTGAAAAAGAGGGGCATCGGCCCTGACCGTGTCCTCATGATGGTCTCTACCGATCCCGAACATCATTTCGCGAACTCCGGTACCACCCTTTCCCAGTACTGGAGAGAAGCCGAGCGGTGCATCAAGAAGTGCCGCGACGTGGGGATCAAGATGTGCGGGGTCGTGAGCACCATCTGGGGCAGCCCTCTCAGCGGAGCCACGAAACTCGAGGATGCCGTGGAGTTCACCAAGCGCTGGTTTACCATCGGTGCCAATGACATCGAGCATGCCGACCATGACGGCTCCGCCTCGGCGGCCGAGGTTTACCGGTACTTCTCCATGGTCATGGACGCTATGCCCAACCCTGAAGCTCACCTCTGCCACCTCCACGAGACCAAGCGTGTCGCCTCCGCGTCGGTTTTAGCGGCCCTTCATGCCGGCATCACCCGTTTTGAAGGCACCCTGGGCGGTTTGGGCGGGCAGCCGGCCAATTTCCTTGACGACTGCCCTGTCAGGGGTACCGGTGAATACTACTACAAGGATCACCGGTACGTGGGTCTCATTACCCTGGAAGACCTCCTTGTCATGATCGATGAGCTCGGCATCGAACACGGCTACGATGTGGACCGAGTCCTGTGGCTTGGAAATAAGATGGAGAAGACCATCAACCGCAGACTCCGATCCGAGGCCATTTATAACGGCAGGACGGCCAAAGGCGGAAATCCCCAGTTTCTCCGGCCTGGTCTTAAGAAACTGACCGAGAAAGAGGGAGAGAAACCGGGACAAAGCATCCCATCTGAGTGGCCCGAAAAGGCTGTGTTGCCGGCGAAATGGGGGCCTGATGCCTGGAACTAATCTGTCACAACCAGAGCATTCCCTGTATGCACAGAACCTTTATTGATGACGTAGTACTGAAAGCTGCTGAAGATTTCAATAAATCTAACTGGGGAAGGGGGTAGTTTAAGTGAGCCTGGACATCGTAGCTCCTATGCCGGGGACTGTATCTGAAATTTTAGTGAAGGATGGCGACGTCGTGAAAGCCGATGACGAGTTGGTTATCCTCGAAGCGATGAAGATGGAGAATCCCATCTGCGCGCCCCGGGACGGAAAAGTGAAGGAGGGCATGTCCCCCCGCACTGCAAGCTGTGGGGATACGACTTGGAACCCTTCCAGTCTGAAATGTAATTCCATTTTGCCATCAAAAGCACGGAAAAGCCCGGGATGAATCCTGGGCTTTTTTTGAGGTGCCTCAGGATAGCGGACCGGTATGCCGCCTTGACAAATCCTTTCAACATGCATTAAGAAAATAGAAAGGAGAACGGCTGCCGAGAGGTTATCCGGCGCCCTTCCCCGAAAAAGCCCACATATAACGGGGGATATTCTTAATGAGTAAAAACAAAAAAAGGGAGGCCGAGGTAGTCGAGACCGGGAAGGCAGACGACGTTAAGCCCTGGAATGCCGTCTTCAGGCTCCCCGAGAAACAGAAATACCGTGTATTCGCCTTTCTCGTCTGGCTCCTGGGGATGCTGATCATCCTCTGGGTCTTCAAGTCATAATGGTTTCAAGGCCGGTCTGGAGAGCGAAATTTGACACAGGCGACTGATTTTGAAGGGAATCATATCCATGCCCTCAGGCGCCGTCGGCTGCACTCGAACTCGGTCAACCTGAACCCACGTATTAGCCCGAATCTACTACTTTTTTCTTACTTTCTCTCATCCCTCCCGATGCCCGTCTTTATGGGTCCGGAAGAGCTTTTCCTCTTGACAAAGGGGTCTTCATCTGGCATTCAGCGGTTGGGAGTTTCGTTTTCGGAATATATGCGAGACCGCTATCCAGAGGCACTTAACCGGGGGGAAAAGTTCTTTCATCGCATCAAGCGAGTTCCATCATTTTCATCCACACATTTTTATCAGGAAATGTCTGCAAGAAACAGGCATATCTAAAAAATTGCGGAAGGGAGGTGAGGACAAAGGCTAAATAGAGGTATAAGTTGCTTATCCATTTCATAACTCATTTCATATTAACCAAAAAAAGGAGGATTTATCTATGGCAGCAGAACATACCTTTGCAACGCCCGCTCCCGCGGGACTGGCGGCCCTCTCAGTAGCCTGCTTTGGTTTCGCCGCAGTATTTCTTGGCTGGGTAAAAGTAGAAGGTCTTCCCATTCTCACGGCCTGGCTCATCGGCGGCGGTGTCGTTCAGTACACCACGGCCGTCATGGAACTCAAAGATCATAACATCACCGGCGGCAACGTCTTCCTGTTCTTCTCGGCCTTCTTCATGTTCGGTGCCTCTCTCAGCGTTCTCGCCAAGTTCTTCATGATCAAGTTCGGCATGGCACCCCATTCCTACGTCGAGGGATGGTGCTGGATGGCCGGGGCTGGCTTCCTCACCCTCGTGACCCCCGCTTACGCGAAATCCAACAAACTCCTCTTCTTGGCCGTCATCCTGATCGACATCATCCTCTGGTGCATCGTCGGTCTCGACCTGGGCAAGATGGACCCCGCAATCGGCAAGCCGATCGTCGGCTGGGGGCTGATCATCGTCGGTTGGGTCGGAATTTACCTGTCCGGTGCCATTGTCTGCAACACTGTATACGGCAAGGTCATCTACCCGATTCCCGCACCCTGGGTAAAGTAATTGACTTTAAGGAAGGTTGATGAAGGGGCAGGTTCTTCGAACCTGCCCCTTTTTTTTCATCGATCACCCACCTGCAGGGTGGAAAATCCGGTTGTCGGGCCCGGGGATTTGTGCGATAGGGATAGGGGTAAGGTGTTAGGCATCAGGCACAAGGTTCTTTAGAATAGAAAATGATTTTCATTCCGCCCTCAACCAATATCCATTTATTAATAAGCCTTGGACTTTTAGCCATATTCGATTCTTTAATACACTTTTAGCCTTTAGCCTTTTATGATGCCATGATACCGATCCGCGACCAGCTCCAATCCAGACATTATCCCATCGTAAACATGGCGCTCATTATCATTAATGTGGGCCTTTTTCTTCTGCAACTCACGCAGACAAATAACATCGAGGCCTTCATCTTCACCTACGGTCTCGTTCCCGCACGCTACAGCAGCCCGGAAATTTCATCCCACTTCACCCTCTTTGAACAGACTATCCCACTGATATCGTTCATGTTTCTCCACGGCAGTTTCTGGCACCTCCTGGGAAACATGTGGTCCCTTTATATCTTCGGCGATAATGTGGAGGACCACTTCGGATCTTTCAAATATCTTGTTTTCTATCTCCTCTGCGGCTGGGTGTCGGCCCTGACCCACCTCTATTTCAACTGGGAATCCCAGATCCCGACGATCGGCGCAAGCGGCGCCATCGCGGGCGTCATGGGGGCCTATCTCCTCCTCTACCCCCGCTCGAGGATCCTGACCTTTATCCCCATCTTTTTCATTCCGTACTTCATTGAGGTCCCGGCGCTTTTTTTCCTGGGGATCTGGTTTGTCTTCCAGTTCCTCTATGCCTCCGTGTCCGATTCGCAGATGGGCGGCGTTGCCTGGTGGGCGCACATCGGGGGATTCCTCGCGGGGATGGCCCTGACGAAGCTCATCTCCTTCATACCGGATTTCGGGCTCTCGGAACGCATGAGCCACGAGAGAACCAAAACACCCCGCCTGCAGGTCGTCCGGCCGGCCCCACCGACGGAAGACCTGGACCTCCACGGCAGTATCGCCATCACACCGAGGGAGGCAACAAGCGGCGTGAAAAAAATGATCACCATCATCCGCGATAGGGCAAGGAAGCTCATCAACGTCACCATTCCACCCGGTGTGAAGGCAGGCACGAGACTGAGACTGGCCGGTATGGGCCGGAAGGGCGGAGAGAGAGAACAGGGGGATTTTTTCCTCGAGATCCTGATCCGGGGGGACTGATATGGAAGACCGCTGGAGAGTCGTCTACACGGCATCGGGCATGACAAACGCCAGGATTGTGGCGGGAAGGCTGGAAACGGAAGAGATCCCCTTCCGACTGAAATACGAAGCCGCCGGCGAAATCTACGCCATCGTCATCAACAGGCTTGGCGAGGTCGAAATTCTCGTGCCGGAGAGCTTTTTTGAGGCCGCCCGAAAGGCCCTGTCGACGCATTTCGACGAAAAAGACCTGAACTGGCAGAACTCCTCTGAATAAAAAAACTCCGTGGAAATGGAAGGGATAACGACGAGAGGGGATCGAGTCACCCGCCGATCCGGGGCATTTCCTTGCGGGACTTTCTCTGCTGTGCAGTGCCGATTTGGAGGTCATGTCCCTTGGGTTTCTTCAGGATGGCTTTCCTGATCATATCCTGCAGGTCGGCATCGGAGCATCCTGACCGCAGCGGCGTTTTGAGATCCAGTTCGTCGTCCACGAGGAGACAGGAACGCAGATGACCGTCAGCGGTCAGCCTCAGGCGGTTGCACAGATCGCAGAAGTGGTGACTGACGGGGTTGATGAAACCGATCTCACCCACGGCACCCTCCATCCTGTAGATTCTGGCCGGTCCGTCCGTTCTGCGGAAGTTGCCGTTCACGGGATGGAGCTTCCGGAAGGTTCCGATTCTGGCCATGATGACATCCCCCGATAAATACTGTTCCGGGACATTGACGTCGATTCTTCCCGTCGGCATCAACTCGATGAACCTCACCTGGTAGGGCTTTTTCAGGGTGAGTCGGGCGATATCCAGAATCTCATCTTCGTTGAATCCCCGCAGGGCGACGGTGTTGATCTTGATGGGAGCAAAACCGATCTGATCCGCCTTCTCGATGCCTCGAAGAACCGCATGCAGGTTACCGCCCCTCGTCATCTGCGCATACCTTTCGGCATCGAG
>JAPLJU010000162.1 GCA_026388445.1 Deltaproteobacteria bacterium | reverse complement strand
GGCACTCGATGATCAAGGAAGTGGACCGGCTCATGGTGGCCACCGACGACATGAAGAGGGGACTTCGGTCTTTCGGGAAGTACGTGCCGACCGATGTCGTCCGGGACATCATGGCTTCGGGCGGGGAAGCCAAGCTCGGCGGACGGCGGGTAAACCTTACCGTTTTTTTCTCCGACATCGAAGGGTTCACCTCGATCGCGGAGCGGGTTCCTCCCGAAGATCTCGTAGATCAGTTGGCCGAATATCTGGGGGAAATGAACCAGCAGATACGCGAAGAGCAGGGCACCGTTGACAAGTTCATCGGGGACAGCATCATGGCCTTCTGGGGCGCCCCGGCGCCCAACGCAGAACACGCCGTGGCGGCGTGCCGCGCGGCCCTCCTCTGCAGGGAGCGGCTCACGTCGCTCCAGGAGAAGTGGAAGGAGGAGGGGAAGCCTCTTTTCTACCAGCGCATCGGCATCAATACGGGTGAGGTCATCGTGGGAAACATGGGAAGCGAAAACAGAATGAACTACACCGTCGTAGGCGATCCCGTGAACACGGCAAGCCGTCTCGAGGGCCTCAACAAATATTACGGCACCCGGATCATCATCGGTCAGAGCACCCACGACCTGGTGAAAGACCGTTTCGTCACCCGTCCGATCGATCTCGTGTCGGTCAAAGGCAGAAAGACAGGGCTGAAGGTCTACGAGTTGATGGAAGGTATTGAAACGGTGGAGGAGAAAAAATCACGCGTTGCAGAGTTGACCGCCGCGGCTCTCGAGGCCTATCTCTCCAGGCGATGGGACGAGGCCATCGGATATTACGAGAAGGTCCTTCAACTGGATGCCGAAGATCAAGCGGCCCGCCTCATGCTCGAGCGCTGCAGGCAGTACCAGGAAGATCCGCCGCCCGGCGACTGGACCGGCATCTATCACATGGAGAGCAAGTAAACGGGCCTGGCTTGATTTTTTTAAAATCTGAAGGGTTTCCTGTTCAGAAAAATTCAAAGTGGTCTTGAAAATTTTATTGAGCGTTCATGATGAAAGGCCTGTCGGGCAGTCAGCCTGAAAACGTCGGTACTGACAACCTGGGTGAGACCCCCTTGCCGGACAGCCCCAGTCCGACAGTTTCCCATTCGCGCATCCCCTCCATAAACAAACGTTACCGGGCCGTACTGATCGCCGTTCTTCTTGGCCTTGTAACGATCGCCATTTTCCGGCCTTCCGGTCAATTCGATTTTGTGAGTCTCGACGATAACGTCTATGTGACAGCCAACCCGAGGGTCCAGAAAGGTGTCACAGCGGATGGACTGCGCTGGTCCTTCACGAATTTTGATTCGGGGACCTGGCACCCCTTGACCTGGATTTCACACATGCTGGATTGCGAGTTATACGGGCTGAAGGCCGGGGGGCACCACTGGACAAATATCCTGATTCACGCGGCCGCTTCTGTGCTTCTTTTCCTCGTTCTGAATGCGATGACCGGTTTTCTGTGGGGGAGCGGCCTCGTGGCAGCTTTTTTTGCGCTCCACCCCCTTCATGTCGAGTCGGTGGCCTGGGTCGCTGAACGGAAAGATGTGCTGAGCGGTTTTTTTTGGGTCGCGACGATGGGGGCATACTACCTCTATGTAAAAAAGCCGGGAGCCCCCCGTTACCTTCTTGTTCTTGCTTCCCTCGCTCTCGGTCTTCTGTCCAAGCCGATGCTGGTGACCCTCCCCATCGTGCTCCTCTCCCTGGACTACTGGCCGCTTCGGCGTCACGAGCAGCCGACCACGCTCTTTGACAACTCCTTGAGGACTTATCCCTTTTTCCGTCACGCCTTCTCCAGGCTCATCGCTGAAAAAATCCCGCTTTTTTTCCTTTCCCTCGCTGCAGGAATATTGGCCCTCATCGGCCAGCGGAGCATCGGAGCGATTCAGACCATAGAGGTATTCCCTTTTTGGGAGAGGTTCACGAACGCCATCGTGTCTTATGTATGGTACATCTGGAAAATGATTTTGCCGCTCGATCTTGCCGTTTATTATCCGCACGCGGGCATGCCTCCCTTCTGGAAGTGGATGGGGGCTTTTGTCATTCTCGTTGTCATCACGGCATTGGTTCTGCGATGGGCCCGCACCCATCCCTATCTTCTGGTGGGGTGGCTCTGGTACGTGGTCACGCTTCTCCCTGTGATCGGGTTCGTCCAGATCGGCGCACAGGCCATGGCAGACCGATACACCTACATCTCCCTCATCGGGCTTTTCATCATGATGGTCTGGGGAGCATATGACGCGGCCGGGGCACGGAAATACCCCCGGGTCGCACTGGACGTTTTCTTCCCGGCTGTTATTATTGCGTTAATGGTTTTGACGGCAATTCAGTTGAGCTACTGGCGGGACAGTCGGACACTCTACGGCCACGCCCTCACCGTCACGGAAGGCAATCACCTGATTCACAATAACCTCGGCAATGAGCTTGCGGGAGCCGGAGAAATGGATAAGGCCCTGGTACACTACCTCGAGGCCGTGCGCATCTACCCCGACTATGCCGATGGCCACTACAACCTGGCAAACGCCTTCGCCCGGATCGGGGAGGACGATCAGGCTATCCGTTATTACCTGGAAGCCATACGGATCATGCCCGACCACGAGAAGGCCCACTATAACCTCGGGATCACCTTTGCCAGGTACGGTAATCTTGACAAAGCGATGGAGTACTTTTCCGGGACCCTGAAAATTAACCCCAATTCTATCGACGCCCGTTACAACCTGGGTTCCGCCCTCGCAGCAAAGGGCGAATATAGCAAAGCCATAACGCATTTTACGGAAATACTTCGCTTGAATCCCGGCGCAACACAGGCGAGGGTGAGACTCGGGAAGGCATACTGGTTGTCAGGCGACCGAGAAGCAGCCTTGAAGGAGTATGAGGGCATCAGGGCGAGTGATGAAAAAATGGCCCGTGACTTCATGACATGGATCGAGCGTTCCGGAGGCGGGAAGAAATAAAAAAGGACAGGCGAAATTTACGGATAAATCCAGCCTGACCTCTTTTTTACAATTGATTGAATCTAATCGCTATCAAATGACAGCTTCACTTCTAACGGCCGCCGCCCCACCCGCCCATATGGCCGCCGCCACCCATGCTACCGCCACCGGACCCGACTGAGCCCCCTCGGGGTACGGCAAGGCCGCCTCCGCCCATGCTACCGCCACCGGACCAGCCCGATCCCCTATTAGGGACAGTACCGCTTCCCCCGCCCTGGCCACCGGGGACACCGGTCCAGTTTTGAGACTTTGCGGGGGGTAGGCTCTCCCGGCCCCAGTTGCCGGTTTTCGGGACATTGGCCCCGCGATTCACCCCTTCGGGTGCGGAGAAGGACCTGCCTCTCTCAGGGGCGGGCCTGTATGCGCGATCCGTTGCCTGCCGGTTAACCGCCCGCCGTTCAAGTGCTTTCTGGGGGGTGGATGATGTATTGAGTCGGCTGTTCCTTTCAACAGTTGAATAAGACCTTCCGGACCTGTTGCCTTCGAATGTCCGGTCGGAAACCCGGCGATCGGGCGTTGTCCTTGAGACAGAGGCATCGGGTCTTCCGCGCCTGTCGATAGAGCTATAGGCCCCGCCGGATCTCCCAACGACATTGGTTCTCCCGGCCTCTCCTGCGGCAGTGGCCCTTGTGACGGCAGTCCTTCGCGCCATGTTATCTTGAAATGTGCTTGAAACCCGGCGGTTATCCGTGGTTGTCCTGCTCATTTGCCCGAACCGCTCACTAACGGCCGAGTTCCTGTACGCCACTCCCCGCCTGTGGGACGGGTCATGGGCCCATTTTTGCGTTGAGCCCCCAAACGAACCGGCCGTGTTGTTCACGGAGGAGGAACCGGGTGGGCGTCCGCCTTGCGTTGCGCCTCCGAATGAACCAATCGTGCCGTGATGTGGATGTCCATAGTAGCCTGAGTGCACATAGACGTCATGATGGTGCCAGTCGCAATATCCCCAGTTACCCCAGAAAGCACCCACGAAGAACCCGACACTAAACCCGATAAACCCGGGGGCGTAAGGATAGGGATAAAAAGCGTAAGGTGGATAATAGGGCCACCACCAGGGACCGTAAACCCACCATGGATCATAGGTGGGCACGTAAACTACCCTCGGGTCGGCAGGCTCAATCCTAATGACCTCTCTTTCGGCGATTACTTGCTGCTCATTTGTCGACTTCAGATTCCCTGCATCATAGGCTTTTTTCCGGAGATTCTGGACCGTATCCATGACCTCGGTCTGCTGTGCAAGGAAAGCTTCCCCGAGTTTCTCGGTCCAGTCCAGCTTCTCGGTCATGGAGGAGAGGAGGTCGGGGAAAACCACCAATGCTTTTACGCTCGGGTCCCATGGCTGCTTTTCCGCAGCTTCCTTCAGCTTATCCCCCGTGAGGGCCTTGTTCTGTTTGACCCATCGGTCTGCCATCACGACCTCCAGGGGATAGGTCGATGCCATGAGAACCTGGGCGAGAAGCGAGTCGGGATACAGCGCTACGGGAGCCAGCAACTGGTCCAGCTGCTCCTGGGAGAACTTCTTGCCGGCAGCGGCCTTGCTGTTCTGGGCAAAAACCGCGGGCGGGACGGCCAGCAGGAATACCAGAAGCCAGGCCACTATGAATCGGAAGGATTTTAAAGTTTTCATGTCAATCCCTCGCTTATGTTCCAATTATTATTAAACCACACACCATGTCCCCTGTCCAGAGCGTTGAGGGGACTCGCCAATTTCTTAATTCATATAACGATTCAGGCATCATGTGGTTGACGTCTGGGGGGTTATGAAACGAAAAAAAAGGGACGATTCCCCTTTCGCCGGGGCATGCTATAAGTGACTGATAACAAACGAGAAAGAAAAGGGCCATGTAGGCGAGTATTGAGCTTTCGTCAGGAGATCCAAGTATAAGCCGGGCCCCCGTTTTTTTGTTCAGCGACTAATAACTACCTTCTGTTTTCTTTATGTGTTAATAAATTTAATGAATTCAGCTGCTGGTGATGAAGTCAATGGGCGCACAACTGAGAACGAAAAATCACATTCCGTTTTCCAGGGGCGACCGGTGACCAAGAAATCTCTCAGTATTGAAATCTGTACAGACTCCCGTGAGGAGGGCGAAGCACTTCGGGCCATGATCGAGGAGGTCATGCGCCATCATGACATAGAAGGCTACGTCAAGGTCTCCTGGGTGCCGCCCTCTGCAAGTTCCACATTCGGCCTCAGCAGTCTCCCGGCCGTCCTCATCAACAAAAGGGTCCTTAAACAAGGGGTCACGCCGAGCCACAGGGAGGTCGAGGCCTGGTTTGAGTGGCTGTTCCCGCGGGATCGACCGGGGGAGCAGCAGAATGACACTTCTCCGGTGACGTTCGAGGATGCCGTGAAGAGGATCATTGACAAGATGAGCTTCAAGACCAGGGTGGCCGTTGCCCACATGTCCGAGGAGGAAGTGGCCGTCTTCAACGTCTTCGGCTGGGGGGAGGGTATCAGGGAGGATTTCGGCCTGTGGGAGGGAAACGAGAAGCTCCTTGCGGACTGCCGGGCCGGAGATCCCTTCGAGGCATCCCTGATGATCATCCAAACCGTGCGCGACCGGGTGAAGGGCCGCGGCACTCAATGAAGATTTAACCCGATAAAAACCCAGTCTGTTTCATTTTCCCTTCAGACAAACCGGGCTGACCTGGAAGGACCCGGAGCGATCTGGGCCGACTCGATAGACCAAACAGACTGAGCGAGCCTTCAACCCGCGACGCGCTCGGGATCGGGTGTGCCGACGAAATCAGAGGAGGGGGAAGTCAAGGTGCGGCAGTTGCAGCTCTTGCGACTGACTCAATGGCGATGGCAGCCACCGCAGCCCCGTAGTCCAGATCGATATTGGACATGTTGTCATGGGTGTCGTGGTAACCAACACGATTGATGTCGTAATTCTCCATGAAGAGCACCACGGGAATTCCCGCATCGGAAAAAATTTGACCGTCGGTGTTGAAAAGCGAACTGCGCATATCGCGCGGCAGGCGAACTTCACCGCGCAACTGAGGATGCCGTGCGATATCGGGGATGGTGATGCCATCCCGGCTGCGACGGCCCTGTCCGCGCCGGCGACGCGCCGGTTCACGATTCCACTGATCTGCTTTGGCATTCCAGATCATATTGGCCAGGTGCGCCTGGTAAGCCAGTGAGGCCGACTGCCAGCTGATACCCGGTGAGATCTGGAATACATCGCGATCATGGTCACGGTTGTGAGCAATCATGTCAAGTACGTAAATGCCATTGATCTTGACCTTTGAGAGGTCATGCGTCTTTTGACTGGGTATACGCAACTTTAATGTACCTTCAACCAGCGACTGTGCGAGGTGACGAGCACCCAGGCAGTCAGCCGGGAACTCTTCGCCGGTCAGGTGCACCAGCCAAACATCACAGTTTAACTTTCCTGCGCGACTCAGTTTCAGAAATACCGGCGCTGCGAGCATGAGCGCTGCCGTTGCGGAGTGATTGTCGTCCGCGCCGGCCGCGGCGACGCGCGCCAGCTTTCCTCCGCGCTCCTTGTAATAGAGGTCTTCCATGTAGGCGGTATCGTAGTGATCGGCCATGATCACCGCCCGGGTGCGATCCTTTCCGGGGATCACCACCATCAGATTGCGTTCTCTGGCCTTTCCCAACTGATTGGCAAGCCAGCCATCCATCCAGGGAAAATCAAAATCAGTGCGCCACTGAAAGGGCAGATCGCCCGCAATGGCTTTGCCACGCATCCCGTGTTTTGCAATGAGCTTTCTATAATACGCAAGCAGCCAGTCCCCCAGGGCGTCCAGGTCGCGCTTTTTGTGTTTCAGGAACTTCTGCGTTGCCGGATCGCGTATGCAATCGGCGTTGTCCTTGTTGATGAAGCGTCCCGTTGCCAGCCGGGCAATGGTCTTCCAGTAGGCTACTTCAAAGGCGCGGGTGGCTGTGTATCGGAACGTGATCGGCTCAGGCAGTGGATTCAGGGCCATGTCGCTCTGTGGCGCGATGATCCGGCGCAGGGTGTGATAAAGCAGGAATCCATAAGACGCCGGGCTGTTCCAGTCGGCGACCTTATCAAGCCACTGCTCGAGGGTCTGGTCCTTTGGAATAACCACAATGTGTCGTGGAAACTCCCAGGGCAGGAGCCGCTTTCCAAGAAAATCCCAGATCTCCATGAGTTTGTGGGCGTTGAGTGCGATCTGATGGTAGTGGTGTCCATAAGCCTTTTTATAACCACGAACGGTGGCTATAAACTCGGGGCGCCGCCGCAATTCAGGCCAGAGCTCAACGGGCCGCGCCGGTTTCGTTGAATGGGCATCGTAGGCTGTCATGTAACCCAGCGGCGCGTCATCCAGCAGCCTTGGTTTGCGCGTTTCACGGCCAAGAAAGGCCACCAGAGGCAGATGCCAGAAGACCTCGTATTTCCCGACCCGCATGGGCGGATAATAGATTCGGTAGCCGAACAGGCCTCCTTCGCGCACCGCCCGGGCAGCGCGAATGAGCTCTTCGCGTCCGGCACGCGGTCCGTCCAAGAGCAGTTCATGCTGATCAGTCCAGATCTGGGAGTTACGAGCCATCGGCTTGCCGTAAAGTCCGACAACATCTGGGTCGGAGCTGAACAACACGTTTGCCAGGCGGACTTCATCGCCGGCCACGGCCAGATCATCCTCGAAGCGCTCCATCCGTTCCCAGCGGTGGGTCCGCCGGTACGTGTTGCGCAGCTTATCCCGCACCTTTTCCAAATCGGGCCTGTCGGCGCGAGGCTCGTGCAGCCAGCCCGACTGCAGAATGCGCAATCCTCGGGGCGCTTCATGACGGTCAACCACATTGAGCAACGGGATCTGCATGGCCAGCGGGAATTCGGACTGCAGTTTCAGAAAAGGCGGCGCGCCCCAGAAGATCAGACTGCCCGGAAAGGGCAGAAGATGAAGCCTTCCCTCCAGGTAAGCCTTCCGCACGGCTTTCGGCAAAGATGCAAACGGGCGGAAAGTGAGAAGGTATTTGACCCCTTTTACGGATTCTCCTTCTCCGAAGAGGAAAGGCGCTGTCCAACCCGGCAGGGGATCCTGTCGCCAGAGTCTGCAAGCCGTTTCTCCCGAGCCGGGCAGGATACGGAAGCCGGCGCGACGCAGATCGGTCAACTGCCCAGGCTTCTCGCCGTAGGCACTTAGCAGCAACCGGCGGATGAAATCAACGGCATACTCGGGCCGCCTTTCCTGGCCCGGTGCACTATAAAAACTTTTCCAGAAAGCCCGGTCCGGTCCCTGCTCGCTGCCTCCAAAGAGGGTCCAGCGCACGCGCCCCTTGTCATCCTGTGTCCGCGAGAGGGCCAGCGGCATGAAGGTCACGTAGCGTTCGTGCCGAATGGCGCCCGGCAGCTCGGCGAGCTCCTTCGGCCAGTAGCAGTTCCCCTCGAGCTTGGCACGGCTGATGCCCTGGGCCGGCTGCTCCCGGTCGAGACGCTGCAGTGCGGGCAGGACCTCTCCGGCAATGAGCTGCAGCCCCGGGCCCAGTTCGAAGGCCTGTTCCCGCTCACTCACCAGCCAGGTAAAAGGATTTTCCGGTCTGCGCGGAGCCGGGTGGTTCTTGCCGTAGGGTCGCCACCCGATCAACGGTGGCGGCATCATCTCGGAATAGGCCATGATCTGGAAACGATCTGTCTTTCCATACCTTGGCACATCCGCTAACAGCTTCTCCCAGCCCTGCTCAGCCATGACAACCCCTCCTTTCGGCAGGGAAATGAGGCCTTACGGATGGTTTATGTTCGATCTCCTGAGATCCCCGAACGTTTCGTCCCCTATGGTGGGGTTCAGGTGAAAAAGAGGCTTTCAAGCCAGCTCTTTCTGGAAAACCAGTTTGTCATCACCGATTCGGTAGAAATTCCTGAGACGCGCCTCCAGATGGTATCCCCTTGTCTCGTAAAATCGGATGGTGGCACTGTAGGTTTCCTGCGATGAGGTCTCGATGAGGAGCATTCGTCCTCCCCGCTTTATCACGTCCCGCTCAACGTACTCGAGCAGAAGCCTTCCGAGTCCCTTCCTCTGGGCCGCCCGATCGATAACAATCCAGTATAGATCCCATGCCCCCTGCGTCAGGGGCACAGGCCCATAGCAGGCATACCCATGGACTGAGGCATGCTCTTTTTCATCCGCCAGTACGGCAAAAATATAGCCGCTCTTTTCCCCTTCTTCTAAAGCATCATCCACGAGCTCCAGCGCGGTGGCTATCTCAACATCATTGAAGTTTCCTGATGCAATAACCATCTCCTCGATCCGATCTCGATCCTGCTGTTCGAGCTTGCGGATTCGCATCTTCGGGTCTGGTCGCTTTTCATGGAAATTCTTGTTCATCAATTTTCCTGACCTGCCAATACGACGGTTGAGTGGTCCTGAGCCGGCCCGCTCACCTATACCATTTTTCGTGCTGGAGTTCTTCCATTTTTCATGTTTGTAGGGGTAGAACGTCCCGTCACGGACGTCCTACGGGGTCAATGCCCTGGACCTGATCGTGCAATCAGAGGCCGTAGAATCAGCCCAGAGGGCAGTCAGTGCAGCAGGAAAACGATCGTGACTCCGGGCATTACGGGACCTTCGGCCAGCAGGGCCAGGGCCGCTACCGGGGCGAACCGGCAAGGGAGCGTGGCAGGCGATAAAAAAACTGCCTGAAACAATTTTTAAGCCCGTTTAACACCCATGGTCGATACACAAAGGGGTTGATAACACCCTGCATGACAACAAAAAAGCCTCCAATTTCAATCGTTGGAGGCTCTTTTTTCTTGAAAAGACCTCTGGCGTTGACCTGCCCTGAGGGCACTTGGGATTTTGGGATCAGGTCTTGCTTTTTAACATTCCAGTTGGAAATAAAAACGAGGCGAGAAAAAGCAAGGGTTGACTATCCGCTACAAACAGCCTGCCCTGTTTTTTTACCCTACGTTGATGGTCAATCCTGGTCCTGGCTCTTCTTCTCCATCCGTTTTAGCAGGTAGTAGTTGGCGATGCCAATCACGACCATCACGAGCATAAAGGCCGGATAAGAGATCTTCCAGTTGGCCGGTCCCGTCATCATTGACCACTCGGACATACCGCCGATTCCAGCCAGGAGTGTGAGCGGCATGAAGATGGTCATAATGAGGCTCATACGTCTTACCGAGTAGTTCGTCTCGTTGGCGGTCTTGGCCAACTGGTTGTTCAGCATGGACAGGTAAATCTCCATGAGACCGGTGACGATGTCGCGGTAGGTCTCCGTGAGCTCGAAGAATTTGGCGAGGTGGTCGTAGATGTCCCGATAGTGGAAGATCGCCTCTTCCGGGATTGAGGGGTAGTCCCTTCGGCAGATCTTCACGAGGATCTCCCGCTCGTGGAAGATGCTCTTGCGAATAACGAGCAGGTCCCGTCGCAGGCGGAGCAGCTCTGCCGGATTGAAGCTCGAAAGGCTGGCCATAATCACCTCCTCAGCTGCATCCAGTTGATCCTCGAGTGCTTCGATCGCCACGAACTTCTGATCGACGACATAATCCAGGATGACGTGCATCAGGAAGGCCGGCCCTTTCCTGACACTCTCGATTTCGTGCTCCACAATACGTTCGATCCCGCCCAGAGGCCGTCGCGTCTCCGGGTAACCCCCGCCGCTGACGGTGATCAGGAAGTTCTCACTGATGAACAGGTCCACCTCGTCAACGGCGAGCTTCTTATCGGCGTAGCTAAGGGCGTTGAAAATGATGAAGGTGTTCCCGGGGAAATCCTCGATCTTGGGGACCTGATCGACGTCAGTACAGTCTTCGATAGCGAGTGGATGGAGTCCGAAGGGCTCGATGAGGGTCGAGAGCTCCTCCTTCGTCGGCTGGTAGTAATCCAGCCACAGAAAACCCTTCTGCCTGGCTGCGGCCAAAGCCTCGGTTAAGGTTGCGACATGAACAAGCTTCCCCTCCGGGGAGATGTGGTAGAACCGGGATTCGGACATTGCTACCCCCTATGCCTAAAAAAAAGTTTCTTGTCTGGTTTCATATGTACTTCGGGCCATTCTCCCCGACATTGAATCGGTTTGAGAAACAGGGCTTTCCTCTCAGCCTTCTCCTTTTCTCCTTCCCGATTTAATCCTGCTGACCTTGGGAGCACCTCGAATTGATAGCTGTTCTTGATTTAAATGTCAATAAATGGAGCCAGATCTTGCCTTTTGCCTGACAGGTGAAAAGAAGATCCCTTTATCCTGCCTGTGGGTAAAAAAAGGAACAGGCTGCTTCTTTGCCCGTCAATCACCTCTACGCCAAAATGTCAAGCCTGCCCTCCATTTTTGCCCTAACAAAAAAAGGGCCTGGTCCATGCCAGGCCCTTTGGTTGGTGCTTGTTGTGCTTACTTCTGTGCCAGGACCGTCTTTGCGGCGAGCCTGCCGAATATGAGAGCCTTACCGAAGGCGGTGCCCGTCATATAGGCTGCACCGTGCACCCCACCGGTGATCTCACCTGCCGCGTAAAGGCCCGGGATGGTCTGTCCGAAGATGTCAACAACCTGGGCCTTTTCATTAATGAGAATCCCGCCGTAGGTGCCGAGGATGTAGGCCGTCGAGGGGAAGGCATAGTAGGGTGCCTGCTCGATCTTCCCCGGCTTTCCGTACGCGGCGACAAGGGTCTTCCGGCCGAACGCGTCGATTCCCTTGTCCACACCTGCATTGTATTCCCGGACGGTCGCCTCCAGCGCATCAGCGGAGACGCCGATCTTCTGCGCCAATTCCTTCAGCGTAGCCGCGCTCTGGATTCTACCCTTACCCTCTAGGCTGGCAGTGCGGCCGAAGGGATCACTTTCCCCGGCTTTCCGGATAGCCGCATCATAGATCTGAAAACCCATGGCGTCTTTCTGCACCAGGGCTGCGTCGCCGACAAGTTTGTAAGAGATCGACTCGTTGACAAAGCGCTTCCCGTCCTTGTTGACGATGATGGCCCCCTGGTAAAACAACAGGGCGAAATCGTCCTTGATGGTCTGGGCCTCCAGGTCAAAGCCAAAGGTTGCCTTGATGTACGGCATGTCCTTGATGTCGGCGCCCGTGGCCCAAGCCATTTTCAGGCCGTCACCATTGCATCCGCGGCCGACCATGGCCTTGGAGAAGGCCATGGGGGGGACGAACTTGGCCAGCAGGTCCTTGTTCAGTGAGAAGCCGCCGCTCGTAAGGATCACGCCCTTCTTTGCCCCGTAGAAGACGGTTTTACCTCCCCGTGCCGCCTGGACGCCGCGGACCTTGCCGGTCTTTTCATCCACCACCAACCGTGAGGCCGCTGTCTCCATCATGAACTTGACTCCGTGGGCCTTCGCAGCGTCATTCAGGATCTTCAGAAGATCCGCCGGGACGACCTGATGGGACCGGGGCACGCTCATCCCGCTGTAAATGCCGAGCTTGAGAAACTTCACGCCGGCCTTCTTCAGCCATTCATACGTCTCGAGCTGGTTGTCCACGTATGCCTTGACCAGGGAGGGAACATTCTGGTTTTCACCGACCTTCATGAGATCCTTGTAAAAGAGTTCGTTGGAATCCTTCACGTTCTCGGAGGCCTGCATGTCCGTTCCCGCAAAGGCCAGGGCGCCGCCGCAGATAAGGCTGCTGCCGCCGTAGGTGGGCATCTTCTCGAGAAGAATGACGCTCTTTTTCTGGGACGAGACCTGCACGGCAGCGGCAAGCCCCGCTCCGCCTGCCCCCACGATAACAACGTCAGCCTCCTGATCCCATTTCTTGGGCAACTTTGCCATGGCCAACCTTGGATCAAGCCCGGCGAACAGTGTTGTCGCCCCTACTCCCAGGGCTGTCACCTTGACAAAATCGCGCCTGGTCAGTTTTCTATCTTTTTGATCTCCCATTCTTTATACCTCCTTCCTGTTCCATGAATTGGTCATGTTTTCTGCCATACATTCCTGTTCTTTTTCATCCGGCTTTTTTAAATCTTGCGACTATTCTGATTTCTTCTCCGGATCATCAAAAGATTTCTTGAATCCTCGGATCGTCTTGCCCAGAGCACTCCCCAATTCGGTTAACCTCCCCGGACCGAAGATAATCAGGACGATGACCAATAGCACGAATAGATGCCACGGTTGAAAAAGACCTCGCAACATGATCTGAGCCTCCTTTCCAACGGGGTACGTTAACCCCCGTGAGTCCATTCATCATTCTACTTGAGTTTCATTTGAAAATTAGGGTGGCACTGAAGGCAGTAAACAGCCGATTCTTTGTGGCCCTTGTGGCAAACCGTGCAGCCGATGTCCCCGAGATGTGACTTGTGGGGATTGCGGTCCGGCAAGTCCTTGGGCGCGGTCTTTGCCTGGAGTTTCTCCAGGGGGCCGTGGCATTCCAGGCAGCGATCATTTTCCACGCTGTCGCCTTCTGCCGGCAGGGCTTTTCCGTGACAGCCCATGCACGTAACATTCTTTTTACCGTGCCCGGCATCCATGTAGGTGGAAGTGGCCCAGGTACCTGATACTTGCTTCAAAAGAGCCATCTCTTCCTTTGATGGCTTTCCCCATGTGAGTTTCTGCCCCAGCAGGCCGAAGCTCTTGCCGGGAACCCAGGTGTGGCATAGCACGCAGTCCGTTTTCCCCTCATGGGCTCGATGAAGCCTGGCGGAGAATGCGTTTGCCGCCGCCTTGCCGGAGACATCCGGTTTGTGGCAGGTGGTGCAGGCGCCGATATCCTTACCGGCCGCCGGGGGATGACCCTTGGGCAGGACCGGCGCGAAGTCAGGATGACAGGTAACGCATGATTGTCGCGGTGCGGCTGCTTCCTTCGATTTTGCGGGCTTGGCGGCCTCCAGTGTGATGTTTCCGGCAAGAAGATATACCAGGCCGAAGAATGCGCTCATTGTAATCATGAGGGCTGTTTTTTTCATCTCCCCTCCTCTGCGGATGAACGGCAGGGTCGTTTCTGACCCTGCCGTTTTTTTCATATACGAAGTTTTGGACTTACCACCTTGTTATGCTAAAGGTTTTTCTTTGCCGGCATTCGTACCCGCGATTCGGCCGAAGACGACACAATCGGTAGTGGCATTGCCACCCAAACGGTTCGATCCCTGGACACCACCGCAAACTTCACCTGCAGCATAGAGGCGGTGTATCGGCTTACCCCAGATATCGATCACCTGAGCCGAGGTATTGATCCTGAGACCGCCGCAGCAATGGTGAATGGCAGGCCACTGGGCGACGGCATAAAAGGGCCCGTTCACCAGAGGAAGCATGTTTTTCGTAATCGGCTTATTGAAATCAAGATCTTTCCCGTCCTCGATAAACTTGTTGTGTCTTTTGATGGTTTCCTGTAAAGCGTCAGCGGGAATACCCAGTTTTCCGGCCAGTTCGCCTATCGTATCCGTCTTCCAGATACGACCCTTGGCCATTCCTTTTTCGATCTCTTCTTTTGGCACAGCCAGTTTCTGAATGATCTGCTCGCTGAAGATCGAGTAGGTGGGTTTAGCGCCAGATTTAATCTGGGCGTTGGAGACGACATCGCGCCGTTCCAGTTCACTGACAAATCGTTTGCCGGCCTTGTTGACATAGATCAACCCATAGCCTGTGCCTGTATAAGGATAGACGGCCGGTGTATCAAGGATCCCGGTTTCCGGTTCCGCGCATGGGTAGAGCTGAATAAACTCGAGCTGAATGGCTTCGGCTCCAATAGCCTGGGCATAGCGTATCATCTCGCCCGTTGCTCCCGGCTGATTTGTACATGTGTACTCCGGCACAAGACTCGGGTTGAACGTCATTCGCATCTTGACATCCCTGCTGAAACCGCCCGAAGCAAGGACGAGCGCCCTCTTGATCCTGATATTGCTTTTCTTCTTCTCTTTCGTCACTTCTACACCAAGAACAGGGCTGTCCGCGTCCTTGCGCCAGATCCAGCTCACCTGTGTTCCGAGGCGTATCCTGGCCCCACGCTTCTCCGCGATCCTTTTAATCGGCTCTGTGATACCACGACCGACACCCTCAACGGCCATATACGTCCGGTAAGCGGAGTGACCTCCCATCCGGGGCAAGGTGTCCCTGACCTTTACCCCATCGTCCATCAGCAAGTTCGTGGCATCGGGGGCGTTCTTTACCATGACCTCCACCAGCTCCGGGTAATTGTAAAAATCACCGCCCTTCAGTGTATCCTGCTTGAACAGCTCCCAGCTGTCATCCCCCAGGTTGAGTTTCTTTCGAAGGTGATACTTATCATCCCATGAGTTCCAAGCCCCGCCGTTTATAATTGAATTTCCGCCGTAGGTCGGCATTTTCTCCAGGATCACAACCTTGGCGCCCTGTCCTGCCGCTTCTGCGGCTGCCGCCAGTCCCGCGAAACCGGAGCCGACAATAACGACGTCGATCACCTCGTCCCATTTTTTAGGAAGCTGGCGTACCGCTGCCCCGGCCGATCCCGGGGATGCGAGGTTCATCGCAAGACCGCCTGTCGAAGCCAGCACCCCCAGGCCAATGGCTCCTTTGAGAACAGAACGACGGCTTACCGAAGATAAGCTTGATGTTGCTTCAATCGCTTTTGAGTCATTCCCGGTCTCTTCTTTGCGCTCACGTTTTTTCATCCTTACCACTCCTTTCTTCTGCGAATTACAATTGCTGTTAATATGAACTGCCTTTCTGGCGGGATGTTGAAGTGCTGTTCAGGAATCAATTTACGTCAGAAAAAAAGCTTTGCTGAACTTCAGTGAAGAGGAATAATTGAGAGAGTGTTAATAAATTCTAACAGGAGGTTTATCAAGTTTTTTAATAGCACAAATGCGTCGTATGTCAATCACTCGTTTGAGAGTTTATATTGGTAAAATATCTGCCCCTATTCCTTCGCCGATGTCCAGGATGTATGAAGAAAAGAGATGCCGGATGTCAACAATTAATTTCAATAATATCAATATGTTAAAAAGATTAATTGACATAGTTTGTTTATATGTTACATAAATACATTGATAATATTGTGTAGATAAGAAACTTCTTCAGATTACCGATTCAAGCTACCCTAATCATCTCCCTCACGCGGGTTATCTTTTCGGTAGTTTTTCAACCTCTTTCCGAAAGTTAAATTGCGGTCCGGGTATTTACCACTTCATTAATAAAACTGATAAAAAGTGCAACCGAAACGGAGGCTTAAAGTATCTTGAAAAAATGAAGAATAAGAGTCTTTCGTTAGCCGGATTTCCGCCTCGTTCAGGGAGGCAAGGAGAGGAGGAGGTGGTGAAAAAGCGGAAATAAAAGGGAAACGGATCTTAAAAGCATAGAAAAACGGATTAGAAAGGGGGGAGTTTTATGGACGAAAAGGAAGATAAAAAAGGCCTGACAAGACGCAGCGTCATCAAGGGTGTGGCAGTAGGAGCAGGCGCGATAGCCCTGGGAGGATTCGGCATCAAAGAAGTAAAGGCAGTGCCGCCTCCCAAGAAGTGGGACAGGGAGACCGATGTCGTCATCGTGGGATCGGGCTTTGCAGGCCTGGCTGCTGCGTTAACCGCCTATGATGCCGGTTCGAAAGTGATCGTTTTGGAGAAGATGCCCACTCACGGCGGAAACTCCATCATAAACGGCGGTCAGATGGCCGCCTGGACCTCTAAAATCCGCAAGCAGAGGCCAGACCTCGAGGCGGATAGCCCGGAAGTGATGTTCCAAGATATGATGAAAGCAGGCCACAATCTGAACTGGCCTGAGCTGGTGAAAACGGTGGTTGATGGAGCTCCCGACGCATTGGATTGGCTGGTGGATATGGGTGTCGTTTTTCCACCTAAGCTGGTCGTCCAGGCCGGTGGTCATTCTCGGGCCAGGACACATCAGACCGAGAACATAAGCGGGTCGGATATCATTGCCGCTTTATACCGTAACACCCAGCAGAGGCGTATCCCCGTTCTTCTGGGACACCAGGTCACGGGAATCGTAAGGGAAAAACCCCTCTCGGGCAGGGTACTGGGGGTGCAGGTCAAAAGCAAGGGGAAGGTTCTCTATTTCAAGTCCAAAAAGGCAACTATCCTGGCTAGCGGAGGCTATTCGCGGGACGTGAAGATGAGAACCAAAGAGGTACCCTATCTTACGGGGGAATGGCTATCCACCAATCAGCCGGGGGCTACGGGTGAGGCAATCAGGGCGGCGGAAGACATTAGTGCAGCGACAACACAGACGGACCGGATTCAACTGTATCCTTTTGCTGACCCGTATACAGGCATCCTTGACAAGCCGGCCCTCATCCCCTTCACGTCACCTGCATTCGCCATATACGTGTGGAAGAATGGCAAGAGATTCATCAGCGAGTTAGCGCCGAGGGAGGCCATTGCCAGCTACGAGGCGTTTGTGTTGAAGGAGAGGCCCACGTGGACCATCTTCGATGAAGCCATGTGGCCGAATTTCACGAGAATCGAAGTGATCACGAACGGGATTGAAAAGAAGAGGGTGTTCAAAGCGGATACACTGGAAGGCCTGGCCAAATCTGCCGGTATTGACCCTGCGGGTCTGGTGGAGACCGTCGATAAGTATAACTCTTACGTGGACGCGGGTGTCGATAAGGATTTTGGCAAACCGAGAATGCGGGCAAAGATCCAGAAGCCGCCATTTTATGCGGTGCCGCAATGGCCGGCTATTCACCATACCATGGGCGGATTGCAGATAACTGTCAAAACCCAGCTCCTGGACAGGGAAGGTGCGGTGATTGCCGGGTTGTACGCTGCGGGAGAGGTTACTGGAGGCGTCCACGGCGGCGACCGATTGGGGAGCTGCGCAGTCACGGATTGTATCGTGATGGGAAGGATAGCTGGGAAATACGTCGCGACCGAGAAAGTCTAACACAGTGAATACTGTTACAACTGGAAGGCGGGGCCAGAAATGGCCCTGCCTTTTTCATATATAAATAACCCTTGATTTCCCCGCCGTTCCGAATTAAAAATTTTCAACATTCCAATCCTTATTTCCTGCCTGTCACCCGGTATTCAATTATGTGATAGACAGGCGTGGAATGTGAAGGAATCAAAGGTTCCATGAAATTCTTTACGAGACGCGATAAATTTTTTGACCTCTTTGAGGCGCTAGCCGACAGGATCGAGGAAGGCGGCAAGCTTTTTGCGGAGATTGTCAACCATTATGAACACTCGGAACAGAAACTGTCAAAATTGAAGGAAATTGAACACGAAGCGGATACCATAACCCACGACATTTACTACAACCTGCATAATACTTTCATTACGCCGTTGGACAGGGAGGACATTTATTCATTGGCCAGCAAGATGGACACGATCCTGGATCTGATCGAATCTGCCGCCGTCAGGATGTACTTGTACAAGATCAGGAGGCCTACAAAGGAGATTGCCGAGCTCGCCAGGATCCTGAACGAGAGTATTACCCAGATCAGGAAGATTGTCTACTCCGTGAGAAATAAGCAGGATGCCAAGATGATTCTCGATGGGTGTGTGGTGATCAACACGCTCGAAAATGAGGCGGATCAGGTGCTCCGAACGGCGATGATGAGGCTTTTTGAAAATGAAAAGGACCCAATCGAGTTGATAAAATTGAAAGAAATAATCCAGACAACCGAGACAGCCACGGATGTTTGCGAGGATGTTTCAAATGTCATCGAAGGGATCATTTTGAAACATTGATAGCTTTTCGGTGCCTTTTGACAAGGAAGGTCTAGTGCCGGACACTTCCCGGGCTCAAGAACAGCGGGATTTATGTCTGCTGAAAAGAGCCGTAAAGACCCTGCTCAAGAAGCATCCCGAAGGAATGACCAACGCGGAAATCTGCCGGCAGCTGCTTCGCGATGCCGGCTTTTCGGGAACCTATCGCAACCTGCTATCCCAGGCGAATTCCATCCTGAGAATCTTAATCGATGAGGAAAAGATCAGATGCAGTGGCAGCGGCCGCGACAGGATCTACGTCTATGTGAGGTAAATCTATCTCAACGGACAAGGCATATTGGCGGTACGTTTCCGGGTCATGCTTTGATAGTTTAATTTCAACTCCGGGGGTATGGATGCTGAACACCGCGATCCTCATGCTGGCCCTGCCCTTGCTGGCTGCTCTTCTTTTTTATGCGAAAAGAGAATCCACCAGGGGACTCCTCCTGACAAAGCCCTTTCTTTCCGCCCTCTTCGTCATGACGGCTCTCGTCGGACCGCACACGAACCCAAAATACCTCGTCCTAATACTTTCCGGGCTTCTGCTCTGCATGGCAGGCGACGTGTTTCTCATCTTTTTCTCCTCGAAGAAGCTCTTCATGGCAGGGCTGGTTTCGTTTCTGATGGGGCATGTCCTCTACAGCATCGCTTTTTTCAGCATGGCATCTCCAGGGACGCCTGCCCTGATCGTTGTGGCGCTTTGTTTGATGATCAGCGGTTCTGTCTTTGCCTGGCTCAAGCCCCACCTGGGAGCGATGCTCGTCCCGGTCGTCGCTTATATTTCAGTGATCACCGTAATGGTTATCGGCGCCGCATTGCTGATGGGGAATGAACAATTGAACTTCGCCGGGAGGACGCTCACCTTTTCCGGGGCCATCCTGTTTTATGTTTCGGACATTTTCGTCGCCCGCCATCGGTTCATCAAGAAAGAATATGTGAACCGCCTCGCCGGACTCCCGCTTTACTACGCGGGCCAGTTCATGATCGCATACACCACGGCTCTTCTCTGAGGGCGTTTGAAAGCATTTTTTGTCATCGCGGGATAAAAATTTAACCTGAATGTGGAATTACAGAAAGGAGGCAAAAACCATGAGCCCCGTCAGCCAGGAAGATGTTCTCAGGGTGGCCCGGAATTTTATGGAAAGCCGGATCCTTCTCGCCGGTGCGGAGCTGAACCTCTTTACAATTCTGAGCAAGTCCCCTCACCCGGCAGGGGAGGTCGCAAACAGGACCGGTGCGGATCTGCGCGCCCTGACCATCCTTCTCGATGCCCTCGCTGCCATGGGGCTTCTCGGCAAGCAGGGTGAAACCTACCGGTGCGAATCACCCGCCTGCGAGCTTCTTTCGGAGGATGCCCCCGATTCGGTTCTGGCCATGGTTCTCCACGCGGCTCACCTCTGGCACAGATGGTCCGACCTGACGAAAATCGTGCGGGGTGAAGACCTCTCGAAAAAACCATCCGGGTCTGCACGGAGCGCAGAGGAGATGCGTGCGTTCATCGGCGCCATGCACGCCGTCGCGGCGCCTCAGGCAGAGAGGATCATCGCGGCGGTCGAGCCGGGCGATGCCAGGGCACTGATCGACGTGGGCGGCGCCTCGGGTACTTACACCATCGCGTTTCTCCGGGTCGTCCCCGGCATGAAGGCGACCCTGTTCGACCGGCCCGAGGTTATCGGGATGGCCCGCGAGCGTCTGGACAGGGAAGGAATGCTTGACCGTGTGAGCCTGGTCGCCGGTGACTTCTACCGGGATGAACTGCCGCAGGGCCACGATCTCGCCTTCGTTTCCGCCATCATCCATCAGAACAGCCCCGGCCAGAACCTGTCTCTCTTCAAAAAGGTGTTCCACTCACTGAACTCGGGGGGTCGGATTGTCATCCGGGATCACGTGATGGAACCCGACCGGATTCATCCGGAGGACGGC
>JAPLJU010000139.1 GCA_026388445.1 Deltaproteobacteria bacterium | reverse complement strand
TCTCCAGGCTCCACGAGGAGTGGTCGTTTTGATTGCCGATCTCATCGAGACCCTGAAGACGGACGAACGCTTTCGGCGCCGCCTGGAGCACATGGAAATCCTTCCCGCCCGGGAGCCCCTTTACGGGACGCTCGAAAGAGCGCTTCCTCAATCCCTTCAGGACTATCTGGATAAAAGAAAGTTCAGGCTCTACAGCCATCAGTGTGAAGCCATCGAGCATCTCCGGTCGGGGAAAAACGTCGTGATCACGACTCCGACGGCCTCGGGGAAAACACTGGCCTTCAATCTTCCCGTCTTCGAGGCCCTACTCGAAGACGAATCCGCCACGGCCCTTTTCGTATACCCCACAAAGGCCCTGTCCAATGATCAGCTGAAGGTTGTCAGGGAGATGGAGCGGATCTGCGGAGCATCCATTCGTCCGGCGATCTATGACGGCGACACGCCTCTTTCGCGGCGCTCCGCAATCAGGGATGCCGCAAGGATCATCATCACCAACCCCCATGAGCTTCACCAGATCCTGCCCTGGCATCAGAAATGGCAGAGCTTTCTCAAAAACCTCCGTTTCGTGGTGATCGACGAGGCCCACACCTACCGTGGCGTGTTCGGGTCCAACGTCGCCTTCGTGATCCGGCGGTTGCGGCGGCTCTGCAGGTTTTTCGGCGCGGAGCCGCAATTCGTGCTCTCCACGGCAACCCTGGCGAACCCCCTCGAGCTTGCCGGAAGACTCACCGGGCTCCCCTTTGAGCTTGTCGACAAGGACGGCTCCCCGCGCGGCAAAAAATATTTTGTCTTCTACAACCCCTTTTTCGATGGTGCCGGAACGCTTTCGACCCACCAAGAAGCGAGGGATCTCTTCATCCTCTTCATGAAGGAGGCCCTTCAGACGCTGTGCTTCACCGCTTCAAGGCGGATGGCGGAACTGATCGCACGCTGGGCGAAGGATGCGGCCCGCGAGACGGTCCCCGCCCTTGCCGGACGGATTGCATCTTACCGGGCGGGTTATCTCTCCGAGGAAAGACGGGAGATCGAGGACAACCTGAAGCGGAGGGTACTCACCGGTGTGACCTCCACCAATGCCCTGGAACTCGGCATCGATGTGGGAACGCTGGACGGCGTCATCATGTCCGGTTACCCGGGCACGATCATGTCTACCTGGCAGCAGGCCGGCCGTGCGGGACGGGGCCGCGCGGAGTCCGTGGCGGCGCTCGTGGCCTTCCAGAATCCCCTCGACCAGTACCTGATGAAACACCCGGCGATTTTCTTCGGGAAACCCCACGAACACGCCGTTATCGACCTTACCAACCCCTACATCCTCTCGGGCCACGTGCTGTGTGCTGCGGCGGAGATGCCCGTCATGGTGGAAGAGGACGAAACCTATTTTGGTGATCCCCTGGAGGGTATTCTGGGCATCCTATCCGAAGAGAAACTGGTAAGGAAGACGGCACATGGCTGGGTCTATGCCGGAAGGGGGAGGGCCACGGAGGTTGTCGGTCTGGACCAGATCTCGGAGGAAGTCTTCCGGATCGTCTGTGACGGATCACTTCTCGAAACAATGGACAGGGGGCAGGCTTTCCGGGAAGCCCACACGGGGGCGGTGCTCCTCCACCAGGGGGAGACCTACACGGTCCAGGAGATGGATCTCAAAAACCACGTCATCCAGGCCAGGCGGGCCGACGTGGATTACTACACCCGGTCTCTCAAGATCGTCGATCTCACGGTGCTCGAAGAAATAGACAGAAAGTCCCTCGGCCGCTTCCAAGTTCATTTCGGGAAGCTCGAGGTGACGGAGCAGTTCATCGGGTACAAGGTCCTGAAAAACGAACAGGCCATCGCGACGGAAAACCTGGATCTCCCGCCCCTTGTCTTCAGGACGATGGGGCTCTGGTTCACGGTTCCCGAGGACATCCGCAGAACCGTCATTCAGGAGAACATGCACTTCGGCGGCGGCCTCCACGGGATCGAGCATGCGATGATCGGCGTCATGCCCCTCGAGGTCATGTGCGACCGGTGGGATGTGGGGGGGCTGTCCACGCCGGGGCATCCCGACACGACGCAACCCACCATCTTCATCTATGACGGATTCGAGGGGGGGATCGGCCTCACTGAGAAGGCCTATACCCTCATCCCGGAACTCGCGCGGCTGACCCTCGAGCTCGTGAGGGACTGCCCCTGCGCTGTGGGATGTCCCGCCTGTGTTTATTCCCCCAAGTGCGGAAATGACAACAAACCCCTGGACAAGAAAGCGGCTGCATTCATCCTGAAGGGCCTCATCGGCATGATGGAGCGGCACTAAAAAAAACAACACGGCCCCGGGGGAAACTTTTACGTTACAAAATAGAAACGTGCCCCCTCGCTTCCTTTCCATCAAAAAACTTTACAAATCATAGCGAAGAAGATAACCTTCCGCAGGTTCTGGGACCCGTCCGGTCCGTGCCGGAATCGACGAGAAGGCCTTTCAGGAAGGATTTCTCTTTCGAAAGATGTATATTAATCCAATTCCAAAAATGTGACGGATTCAAAGGGGGAATAAAGCGTCCATGCCGGAGCGGAAGGGATTCGACAACCAGAAATATCTTGCGGAACAGACAGCCGAAATCCTCGAGCGTGTCCAGCGGTTTAACAACAAGCTCTACCTTGAGTTCGGCGGGAAGCTCCTCTACGATTTCCATGCCGCGAGGGTGCTGCCCGGATACGATCCAAACGTCAAGATCCGCCTCATTCAGGAACTGAAGGAGAAGGCGGACATCCTCCTATGCATCTTCGCGGGCGACATCGAGCGGAAGAAGATCCGGGCCGATTTCGGCATCACCTACGATTCCGATGCCCTGAAGATGATCGATGACCTCCGGGCATGTGGGATCGAGGTGAGAGGGGTCGTGATCACGCGCTTCGAAAACCAGCCGGCGGCGACCCTGTTCAAGAACAAGCTGGAGCGGAGGCACATCGAGGTCTTCACCCACCGGTACACGAAGGGCTACCCGACGGAAGTGGACCTCATTGTGAGTGACGAGGGTTACGGCGCCAACACGTACATTCAATCCGAAAGACCCCTCGTCATCGTGACGGGGCCGGGACCCGGAAGCGGCAAGCTCGCCACCTGCCTCTCTCAGCTCTACCACGACTACCGCCGGGGCATCCAATCGGGTTACGCGAAGTTCGAGACCTTCCCCATCTGGAACCTTCCGCTCAAGCACCCCGTCAACGTGGCCTACGAGGCGGCCACGGCGGACATCCGGGATTTCAACCTCATCGATCCTTTTCACCTCGAGGCCTACGGGAAGATGTCCGTCAATTACAACCGCGACGTGGAGGCCTTTCCGCTCCTGAAGAGGATTCTCGAAAGGATCACGGGAGGTCCTTCCTTCTATAGATCCCCGACCGACATGGGGGTCAACCGGGCAGGGTTTGCCATCCTCGATGATGCCGTCACGCAGGAGGCGTCTAAACAGGAGCTCATCCGGCGCTATTTCCGTTACCGGTGCGAGTACGCCATGGGATTTGCCGACCGGGAGACGGTCCAGCGGGTGGAACTCTTTCTGAAGGACTTCGGTCTCAAGCCGGAGGACCGGAGTGTCGTCGAACCGGCCCGGATGGCCGCGCAGGAGGCCCGGGAACAAGAAAAGGGAAATGAGGGGATCTACTGCGGTGCGGCCATTGAGCTCTCCGACGGCACCATCATCACGGGAAATAACTCACCCCTATTGCACGCCGCCTCGAGCCTGGTCATCCATGCGATCAAGCATCTGGCTGATGTTCCCGGGAAGATCAAACTGCTCCCCGAGTACATCACGGACGCGGTGAGGAATCTCAAGACGGGAATCCTGAACGAAAAGAGCGTGAGCCTTGACCTGGAGGAGGCGCTGATCGCACTCAGCGTCAGCTCGACGACGAATCCAGCGGCGCAGCTCGCCCTGGAAAAGCTCAAGGAGCTGCGGGATTGCGAGATTCACATGACCCACATCCCGACCCCGGGAGACGAGGCGGGGCTCCGGCGCCTGGGGGTGAGACTCACGAGCGACCCGAGCTTCTCATCGAAAAATCTCTTCATTTCCTGAGAGGAGCATACAAAGCGCAGAGCCCGGATCGGCTGCATCCGGGCTCGATCATTTGTCCTGACCCTATCTGATTATTTCCGAACCGGATCAACCCCTTACCAATTTCACCTACAAGTGTTCAGTGGTGGGCAGTTGTCAGAATTGAGAATTACGGGTGGAAAGAGAGTAACGATGGCCTTAACCAGCGGGGGGCAAGCAGGCCGGAATGAAAAAAGAATCGGCGTTATTCCCCATCTGGTTGAAG
>JAPLJU010000020.1 GCA_026388445.1 Deltaproteobacteria bacterium | reverse complement strand
AAACCGGGATAAGTCTCTGGCCCAGAAGGAGGCGGCGATTTCTGATAAGCATGAAAAGCTCAGCCGGATCATAGAGGAACAGAAGCTCAAGCTGGAGAAGATCGCGGGCATCTCATCTCAGGAGGCGAAGAATTACCTGATCCAGTCCATGGAGACCGAAGCAAAACGTGAGGCGGCCAGAATCATCCGCAAGATATAGGATGACGCCAAGAGGGGGGCGGA
Organism: Deltaproteobacteria bacterium; assembly: GCA_026388445.1. Classification (GTDB taxonomy): domain Bacteria; phylum Desulfobacterota; class Syntrophia; order Syntrophales; family UBA2192; genus JAPLJU01. The sequence goes on along the minus strand of JAPLJU010000020.1, from coordinate 3,516 downwards.
TCGGAGTGCGCGTGAAATCATCGCATACGCGATTCAGCGCTATGCAGGTGATTTCGTTGCTGAAAATACGGTCTCCGTCGTTAACCTTCCGAACGATGAGATGAAAGGAAGAATCATCGGCCGGGAGGGGAGAAACATCCGGGCCATCGAGGCGGCAACCGGTGTGGATCTCATCATCGACGATACGCCCGAGGCGGTCGTTCTTTCGGGCTTCGATCCTGTACGGAGAGAAGTGGCCAAGATCTCCCTGGAGCGGTTGATCAGTGATGGACGGATTCACCCCGGCCGGATCGAGGACGTCGTGAAGAAGGTGACTGCTGAGGTCGATAACATCGTACGGGAGACCGGGGAACGGGCCTCCTTCGACCTGGGTGTGCATGAGATCCATCCGGAGTTGATTAACATTCTCGGCAAACTCAGGTTTCGAACCAGCTTTTCCCAGAACGTTCTCCAGCATTCTATCGAGGTAGCCCACCTGACGGGGATCATAGCCTCGGAGCTCGGCCTGGACGTGAGGGAGGCCAAACGGGCGGGACTCCTTCACGATATCGGCAAGGCTGTGGACCACAAAATCGAGGGGACTCATGCCGCCATCGGGGCAGACATCGCGAAGCGCTACGGCGAGACGGACCGAATCGTCCAGGCGGTTGCTACCCATCATGATGACGGCCGCAACAACAACCTCCTCGGTGTTCTCGTGCAGGTCGCCGACACGCTGTCGGCCGCAAGGCCGGGGGCCCGCAGGGAAATGCTGGAAACGTACGTCAAACGCCTGGAAGAGCTGGAGAGTCTGGCAAACTCCTTCAGTGGCGTGGACAGGTGTTTCGCCATTCAGGCAGGCAGGGAGCTTCGGATCCTCGTGGAGAACGAAAAGATTTCCGATGACGACGCCGTCATGCTCTGCAAGGACATTGTCAAGAAGATTGAATCCGAATTGACCTATCCCGGCCAGATCAAGGTCACGGTCATCAGGGAAACGAGAGCAACGGATTACGCGAAGTAACCCCATCAGATGAAACTGCTTTTTATCGGAGATATTGTCGGAAAACCCGGGAGAAGGGCCGTACGGGACCTTCTCCCGGGGATCATTCACCAGCACGAGATAGACTTGGTCGTGGCCAATGTTGAGAATGCGGCCGCTGGATTTGGTGTCACGCGGACGGTCATCGAGGAAATCCATGCGAGCCAGGTGGATGTGTTCACGACGGGCAATCACATCTGGGACAAGAAAGAGGTGATGGAATTTATCGATGAATACGAAACGCTCCTCAGGCCGGCCAACTACCCAGAGGGCACGCCGGGGAAGGGAACGGTTCTTTTTTCCACGCGAAACGGCTGTCGTGTAGCGGTGATCAATCTCTCGGGCCGGGTCTTCATGAAACCCGCGGACTGTCCTTTCCGGGTTGCGGAAGTCGAAATCGATGCCCTGAAGAAAAAGACGAACATGATCATCGTGGACATGCACGCGGAAGCCACGTCGGAAAAACAGGCCCTGGGCTGGTTTCTCGACGGAGAGGTCAGCGCGATCATCGGCACCCACACTCATGTGCAGACGGCCGATGAAAAGATATTGCCGAAGGGCACGGCCTATATCACCGATGTCGGCATGACCGGTCCTTTCGACTCCGTCATCGGCATCGAGAAAGAAATCGTCGTCGAAAGGTTTCTGACCTATCGACCGAACAAGTTTGATGTGGCCAGAGGCGATGTATGGCTCCAAGGCGTCGTGGTCGACATCGATCCCAAGACGGGTAAGGCGCGGGCGATTGAGCGCCTCAACGTGAAATGGGGTGAATGACCAGCGGTTATTTTTTAATCAGGCGAAGGCGATGAAGGCACAACCCGTCACAAACCTTTACGATGTTCTCAAGACAAGGGGTTTCATTGAGCAGGTGACCGATGAAGACATCCGGCGCATCATCGCTGAGGGACCGGTCGTCTGCTACATTGGTTTCGATCCAACAGCCACCAGTCTTCACGTTGGAAGCCTCGTGCCCATCATGGCCCTGGCCCATGCGCAGAGAAACGGCCACCGGCCCATCGCCCTCGTCGGTGGTGGAACAGCATTGATCGGGGATCCCAGCGGGAAGACGGAGATGCGCCAGATCCTGTCACTGGATCAGGTACGCGCCAACGCCGGGGCGTTGAAAAGACAGTTGTCCAACCACATCTCTTTTGAAAAGGGGGGAGCGGTGCTCCTCAATAACGCCGACTGGCTTGAGCCCCTGAATTACATAGAGTTTTTGAGAGATATCGGCCGTCATTTCAGTGTCAACCGCATGCTCGCCGCCGAAAGTTACAGGATGAGGCTCGAAACAGGGTTGAACTTCATCGAGTTCAACTACATGCTCCTGCAGGCCTACGATTTCTGGTATCTCTTCAGGCATCACGGGTGCCTCCTGCAGATGGGTGGCAATGACCAGTGGGGCAACATCGTGGCCGGCATCGACCTCATTCGCAGGATCGAGGGAAAACAGGCATACGGAATTACCTTTCCGCTCATCACGACGGCCCTCGGGACGAAGATGGGGAAGACCGAAAGGGGAACGATCTGGCTGGATGGCGCCCTGACGACCCCCCACGAGTACTACCAGTACTGGGTCAATACCGATGACGCGGATGTCGAGCGATTCTTAAGGTTGTTCACCTTTCTGCCGATGGATGAGATTGCCGAAGCGGGAGCGCTTCGGGGGTCGGAGCTCAACATGGCCAAGTCGGTCCTGGCCTTCGAGGCCACCCGCATCACCCACGGGGAGGACGCGGCCCGTGCCGCCTGGCGGGCGGCCGTGACGACTTTCGGGCTCAGGCCTTTGGACCCGGCGTTCATGCCCTCCAGTCACATCCCGCGGCAGAAGGAAGAAGCCGACACATCGGCCATCCCCTCGATGATAAAAAGGCGGGAGGTCTTTGAGCGAGGCATTGCCGCGTTTGAGCTGTTTCAGGAGGTTAACCTCTGCGCATCCCGCGGGGAGGCCCGGCGACTCATCGAGCAGGGCGGCGGGTATGTCAATGACTACCAGATCCGCCTATTTGACGAGAAGATAGGGATCGAGCACGTGACGGACCGAGGAGAGATTTTGCTGAGAAAAGGGAAGAAGACTTATTTCAGGATTATCGTCAAATAATTTAGTAAGGCCTTGTATTTACTTTATAAAAAAAAATTAATTTCCTGCTTGACAGCCGGGGTATTTTCCGTATAATGACAACTTCGCCGTAAGGGCTATCGGAAGCAAAAATCCAAATAGTTCTTGACAACAAAAAGGGCTTCAAATAACATTGTAGGCTCTTTCCTTAGAGTTCTTTGACAATTGAATAGTGGGATAGTTGGTTTGTGGGTCCAATTTTCTTTGAAGAAAAAGTGATTAAGCTCTTTCATAAAACTGGAGAGTTTGATCCTGGCTCAGAACAAACGCTGGCGGCGTGCCTAACACATGCAAGTCGTACGAGAAAGTTGGCTTCGGCCGATGAGTAAAGTGGCGCACGGGTGAGTAACGCGTGGATAATCTGCCCTCTGGT
>JAPLJU010000087.1 GCA_026388445.1 Deltaproteobacteria bacterium | reverse complement strand
TCGAATTTTTCATCGAAGGGGGCAGAAGCCGGACGGGAAAGATGATCATGCCCAAGTATGGACTTCTTTCCATGGTTCTCCAGGCCTATGACGAAGGGATCAGTGATGACTTGGCGATCATACCGGTTTTCATCGGCTATGACAGGGTGATGGAGGAAAAGGCTTACCTCAAGGAACTCGGCGGCGCCCCGAAGGAACGGGAAAAACCCACGTCTGTTATCCAAAGCGGTAAGTTTCTGGGCAAGCGATACGGCCATGTCTACGTCAATATCGGGGATCCCCTCTTCCTGAAGGCCGTTCTCGCCGCGCAGGAAAAGCCCTTCAGGGAGATGAGCCAGGGTGAAAGACAGAACCTCTACCGCGAAATCGGGTACGAGACCATGAACCGGATCAGCAAGGTTTCCGTCGTTACCCCTTACGCCCTGGTGGCGGCCGCGCTTCTGTGCCAGTACCGCCGGGGGTTATCCCACGAGGACCTGCTCGACATCGTCGTGGAATTCTACGACTACCTCTCCTTCAACCACGTGGCCCTTTCGACGACCTTCGCTCAAAAGGAAAGAGCCGTCAATGATGCCATCAACCTCTTCATTTCCCAGGGCGTCATTTCCAAGATCGGCGGCGAGGAAGAGGAGGAAGGGTTCGAGGAAATCGTCTATTCCCTGGAGGATGAAAAAAGGCCCACGCTGGAATACTACAAGAACAATATCCTTCACTTCTTCCTGCCGCTGTCTTTCGCGGCGTCGTCCATTCTCTCCTACCGGGAAGATGCCATCCCGCTTATGAACCTCATGGAGGATTACAAATTCTTCAAGCGGGTCTTTCGCTATGAATTCATCTTCGACAGCCAGAAGGACGATGCCGAGGAAATCCGGGAGGTCCTGTCCTACCTCTATGGGAGAAAGATGATCATCGGCGAGGAGAGAAACGGTGAGGCCTGGATCGAGGCCAGCGGAAGGGGTCGAAGGGCGCTCAGGCCCTTTGCCGGTCTCATCCACAACTATATCGAATCCTACTGGGTCGTGATGCGGGCCGCCTCTTCTTTACGCAAGGAGGCGAAATCCGAGAAGGACTTCAACAAACGCATCCTCAAGATGGGGGCCAAGATGTTCCGTAAGGGCGAGGTTATCAGGGCGGAGGCCCTCTCTCAGTCCAATTACGACAGCGCCCTGAAGGTGCTCCGCGATTCCGAGATTCTCCACGAAGTCGCCAGCGAGGAAAAGAAGGACGTCACGCTCTATTCCCTGACCGACAACCGCAACCGCATTGAATCCCTTCGCCAGAGGCTATTCAGATTCCTGTAGCTTCCACCCCTGCGCCCCCCTGTCGGGGTAGCGCATCCGGATCGACCGGATCGAATCCATGCAGGCGAGGAAGGTGTCAAGAAGCTCCGGGTCGAACTGTTTGCCGGAACCCTGCCTCATCGTCTCGATCACCTCCCGCTCCGTGAAGGGCGCCTTGTAGGACCGTCGGGATGAGAGGGCGTCGAAGACGTCGGCGATCGCCACGATTCTGCCGAAAAGGGGGATCTCCTCACCCCTTTTGCCGGCCCCCCCGGGATCCTGCGTACGCGCGTCCACCGGACCCGGATAACCCGTGCCGTCCCAGCGCTCGTGGTGGTTCAGGGCAACCTCCGCGGCGGCCTCATCAAATTCCGATTTTCGATCCGAAAAGAGCCTGGCGCCGACGATGACATGCTGCTTCATCATTTCAAATTCTTTCGATGTCAGCCTGCCGGGCTTTTTCAGGATCAGATCCGATACAGCCACTTTTCCCACGTCGTGGAGCATGGCCGCCAGGCCAAGCATATCACGCCCGCTTTCGATTTCCCTCGCGGGAAGCCCCTTTTTGACCGCCCACCGTTCATAGATCTCAACCGAATAGGCCGCCACGCGGTTCACGTGGGATCCCGTCTCCTCGGGGTCCCTGAGCTCGGCCATCCGGATCATCCGCAGGATGATGTCCCGGGTCATCCGGGCGCGTTGCAGGGCGACGGCGGCGATGCTTGCGAAGTGAAGCATCATTTTTTCGTCTTTATTGGAGAAGGGGATGACTTCGCCGGATGCCTCCTGGGGGTTGATGACCTGGAGGGCGCCTATGACCTCATCCGGCATTGTCTTCAGGGGGACCACGAGGATCGATACCGTCCGGTATCCGGAGGCCTCGTCGAACCTCTTTGCGAACCGGTAGGGGAGGAAGGCATCAAGCCGGTAGGCGTCGGCGATGTTCAGGCTCTTCCCGGTCATTACACAGTAACCGGCCAGGCTTTCACTGTTGATGGGAATCGAGAAGGTGGAGTAGGGGAGCTTGGTCCCCGCGGGCAGTTTTTTCTGGAGGGTGGCATTCTGCGTGTAGCTGAAGTGCAGCTCACCGCCTTCACGGATATAGATGGAACCCGCGTCGGCATTCACGAAGAGGCGGGCCTCCGTGAGGATGCGCTCCATCAAAAGATCAAGGTCCTTGAGGCGGTTCAGTTCAATACCGAGACCGGTGAGGACCCTGAGTTTCTGCCTTTCCGTGAGCATGGGAGAACGGGCTCCGAAATCAGGCCGCGGGTTCAGGGCCGGATGCTGTAAAAAGCGCCTCTGCCCCGGTAGACGGCGGCGCTTCCGAGGGCCTCTTCGATCCGCAGAAGCTGGTTGTACTTCGCAAGCCGTTCACTCCGTGAGGCGGAGCCGCTCTTGATCTGGCCGCAGTTCATGGCCACGGCAATGTCCGCGATGTAGCTGTCTTCGGTTTCGCCGGAGCGGTGGGACACCACGGTCGTGTAGCCCGCTTCCTTGGCCCTCTGGACTGTTTCCAGCGTCTCCGTGAGGGTGCCGATCTGGTTGACTTTGATCAGGATCGAGTTGGCCAC
>JAPLJU010000024.1 GCA_026388445.1 Deltaproteobacteria bacterium | reverse complement strand
CAATCGGAAGCCAGGCCCAGGGTGGCCGAGGTGCGTCTCAGGGAGAGCGAGGATAGGCTTTACAGGACCGTCCGTCAATCGCCCATACCCATGTTCGTCATCGGAAAAGACCGGCGCGTCATTTACTGGAACCGGGCGCTGGAGGAGCTGAGCGGGATTGCGGCCAAAAAGGTCATCGGCACCCAGGAACACTGGCGGGCCTTCTATAATAAAAAAAGGCCCTGCATGGCCGATCTTCTCATCGACGGCAAGCTTGATAAGATCCCGGAATGGTATGCCGGAAAATACAGCAAATCGAGCCTCATTGACGAGGCCTTCGAAGCCACGGATTTCTTCCCCGACCTGGGCGAAAAAGGGAGGTGGCTACGATTCACCGCGGCGATCATCCGGGATTCCGCGAAGAACCTCGTCGGGGTCCTGGAGACCCTGGAGGACATAACGGAAAAAAGGCGGGCCCAGGAGGATCTCAAGGAGAGCGAAGAGCGGCTCTACAGCATACTTCAAAACTCACCAATTCCGGCTTTTGTTATCGGCAAAGACCACCGGGTCATCTTCTGGAACCGCGCCCTGGAGGAACTGAGCAAGATTAGGGCCCGGGAGATCATCGGTACCAACGAGCACTGGCGCGCCTTCTACAAAAAGGAAAGACCCTGCATGGCCGATCTTCTCGTCGATAGTGAAATCGGCCGGATTCCAAATTGGTACACCGATAAATATACAAAATCGAATCTTCTGGACGAAGCTTTTGAGGCCACGGACTTCTTCCCCGACCTGGGCGAAGATGGGAAATGGCTTCGATTCACGGCAGCAACGGTCAGTGACGCGTCGGGAAATCGCGTCGGGGCCCTGGAGACCCTGGAGGACATCACCGAACGGATGAAGGCCGAGGAGGAACTGAACAAGATCCGGAGGCTTGAATCCCTGGGAACTCTGGCAAGCGGAATCGCTCAGGACTTCGATCTGCTGCTTTCCGCCATGCTCCGGAACATCTTTCTCGCAAAGATTTCGATCGATGAAGAAGACAAGATCCTGGAGGAAGGTCTGGCCATCGCGGAGAAGGCGGGTCTTCAGGCCAAGGAGCTCATGCATCAGCTCATCACCTTCGCGAAGGGAGGCTTCCCGGTCCGGAAGGTCTCCTCTCTGGCGCCTATTGTCCTGGACGCGGCGGCCATCCCCCTGGGGGATTCGGCCGTGCGGTGCAATTTCTTCATCCCCGATGATCTCTGGCCCGCCGATATTGACGAGGGACAGATCAGGCAGGTGTTTCGAAGCGTCATTCAAAATGCCCGTGAGGCCATGACCGATGTGGGTTCCATGGATGTTCGGGCGGAAAACATCACGGTAGGAAAGGACGACGAGATTCCGTTAAGGGTGGGATACTATGTCAGGATTTCCATACAGGATTACGGGGTCGGCATTCCGAAGGAGAATCTCTCGAAAATCTTCGACCCCTATTTCACAACCAAAAAGATCAGGACCCACAAGGGCCTGGGCCTCGGCCTTGCGGTCTGTTACTCCATCATCAAAAATCACAACGGCTTGATCACGATAGAATCCGAAGTCCAAAAGGGGACGACAGTTCACATCTATCTTCCCGCCACACCGCCTGGAAACGTTGCCGGATCCCAGTGATTATAAATTACGCTTTTGCCGCTCGGCGTTGTCGCCCCATTAAAATGGACGCCCCTCTATCTTGTCTGCAAACCGGTCGTATTCCTATACTCGATCCCGCTTCTGGATGATCTTGACTGTAATATTGAAACCTTACCGATAATTACTTCATCACCGATCGGGCGCTGGTAGGGATGAAACGTGCCTAAACCACCGCTTTCGGGGGGCTCACGAGGGCCTCGCCGTCCAGGATGATTTTTCCCTCCTGGTTCCGGCAGGTTGTCTTGAAGCGAAGCCGGTTCTTTTCCGTATTCACCTCGACCACTTCCGCCCGGGCGGTGATCGTGTCACCAAAGAAGACCGGTGCCATGAAGATCAGCTCCTGCCGGATGTAGATGGTCCCCGGACCCGGGAGCTGGGTCCCGAGAATGGCCGAAATGAAACCCGCCGTCAGCATTCCGTGGGCGATTCTCGTCTTGAAGAAGGTCTTTTTCGCGTATTCCTCGTTGACGTGGGCGGGATTGAGATCACCTGTGACACCGGCGAACAGATAGACATCCGCCTCGGAAATCGTCTTCGTGAATTCGGCAGCATCTCCAACGTTGATTTCGATGATGGTCTTTCCGATCATGGCGAACTCCCTGGAATAGGTTTTTCTCGTTGAGGGGAATAAAGGTGCGCGGACATTTTCAGTCACGCACCTTCCATGAGGTCTTCCGTACTTTTGTGGGTATTTCGATGATTTGCCGAAAAACAGTCTTTCACAGGTGGCTCTCGGCGGAGGTGGATCCGATTTCGAAACACCCGACCCGGAGAGCAACCCTGTGAAGACCGTTGTCTATTGAGTGAATGTTTCTACTTTTTTGAAGCTTTCGTCAACGTTTTTCTTGAAATCTGCACAGCCTTTTTTATAGACGGTGATCCACTCTTCGAGCACCTTTCTGCCCTCCACGGGGAATCCCGGGACCTGTTCCATGTACATCCTGAAGGTTTTCTCCATCTGCTCCTGGAGTGCCATCATGACGTTGAAGGCGTTATCAAAGGCTGTCTTGTTGAACGTAATCATCTGCGTGAGTATTTCCTTCTGAAGCATACTCTTTCACCTCCTTCTGGCAAAAATCCCTTCGAAAGGGTTTCAAAAGATTCGCCTAGGCATTCTTCTCGGCCGCGCCGAAATAGGACTCAAACTTCACGAACCCGTCATCCACGACCTTCTTGAAATCCTCGCAGCCCCTTCGGTAGGATTTCATCCACTCGTTAACGAGCTGTTTCCCTTCGGCAGGCAGACCGGCCGTCTGCTCCATCTGCGTGGAGATCAACTGCTGCGTCTGCGCCTGGAGCGCCATCAGCGTGCCGTAGGTGTTGTCAAAGGTTGTCTTGTAAAAATCCATCGTTTGCTTTGCAATCTTGGTGTGTTCCATGTTACTTTACCTCCTGTTGATTGAATGTTTTTGGTGTGTCTCTGGTAGGCATTATAAGGCTTTTTCCCCTGTTGTCAAGAAGTCAGAAAGAATTCTTCTCAAGAAATACGCAAACAGGCGTCTTTACGACACGGAAAAGAACGCCTACATCACGCTCGGCCAGGTCGCCGATCTGATCAGGGAAGGTCGTCAGGTGAAGGTGGAAGATGCGAAAACACAGGAGGACGTGACAGCGTTCATCCTAACACAGGTCGTCCTTGAAGAGGCGAAGAGCAAGAACATTCTTTTACCCGTACCCCTTCTTCATCTGATCATACAGTACGGGGATACCGTTCTCAACGAGTTTTTTGAAAAGTACCTGCAGCAGATCATCCGGAACTATCTTTCCTATAAAACCTCCGTGGACAGCCAGTTCAGCAAGTGGCTGGATGTCGGCATGAATCTTACGGGGACGGCCAAAAAGGCTATGTCCGACCTCCCGGCTTACAAATCGGTTTTCGACATCTTCTCGCCTCCAACCGAAGAGCCGACAAAAAGAGGGAAAAAATAGAACGCGAATCTCACCGCGGGGGCAGCGGCGCCGGAACTACTCCATTTCTTCGAGTGCCAGCTTCAGGGACAGGAACTGCAGCAGATCCTTGAGGGCGATGATTCCGACAAGCCGGTCATCCTCCACGACCATGAGTCTGCTGCTCCCCGTTCGGTTCATGATGGAGAGGGCCTGCAGGGCATCGGTATCGGGCGGGATGGTCATTGCCGGTGAACAGGGCTGCGCAACCTCTCGAACCGTGACCCGGTCCCATTGATCGTGGGGTATCTCCTTCAGCTGCCGCAGCGTGACATAGCCGGTGAGCCTGCCGTCCTCCACGATGGGATACATCTTGAAATGATGCCTGTAGATGTAATGATCCACGAGCTGATGCAGCGAGATGGTCGGGGGAACCGTGACAGGGTCCGTCACCATGAATCGCCTGACCATTTCTCCTTCCAGGGCCTGTCGGGTGAGCAGCTGCTGGTAGGACATCTGGGCCGCGCTTCTGAGGAACATACCGATCAGGAACCACCAGATCCCTCCGATGAACTGGCCCTGGATGATATAGTAAAGACCGAAGGCGATCAGAAAGATGCCGAAACCCGATCCGAGTCTCGAGGTGATCCTGGTGGCCCACTGAAGATTATTCTTGAGTCCCCAGAGTACGGCCCGCAGTACCCGTCCGCCGTCCAGGGGGAAGGCGGGGATCAGGTTGAAGACGGCAAGGGCGATATTGATCCAGGCGAGGTAGGCGAGCACGCCGACTGCCGGCACGGGCCACCTGGCGCCTTCACCGTAACGCGAGAGCACAAAGATCATCGCGCTCATGAGAAGACTCGATGCGGGACCGACCAGGGCCATCCAGAATTCGGCTTTCGCGTTGGGGGCTTCCTCGCTCATCTCGGCGACACCGCCGAAGATAAAGAGGGTAATCCCCTTCATGTGGATTCCGAATCTTCGGGCAATCAGGGAATGTGAGAGCTCATGAAAGATGATGGAGAGAAAAAGCCCCAGGGCGCCGGCGGCGCCCATGAACCAGTACGTCTGCTCAGGTAAATTCTCGAAGTAATCCGGGAAAACGCCTCTGGCAAGGGACCAGGTAATCAGGACAGCCAGAACGACCCAGCTTAAGTCCACCCGGACTTCAAAACCCAGCAAACTGAATATCTTAATACGCTTCCCGAACACGTCCCTGCCCCGAAACCTTCCTTACCCCTTCTTCGACACGACGTCCTTGAACTTCTTTTCCAAAGCCTCGAGCGAGGCATCCGTCTTGGCTTTCATACTGTCCCAGGTTTCACCGGTGGATTTCTTCAGCTCGGCAAGTTTCTTCTTCGCATCCTCGAGCATCCGGCTCAGCTCGTCCAGCACATTTTCGAGCTTCTCCTTGGTTTTTTGCCCCGCCTTTTTTGTATCTGCTTTGAGGCGCTCGATCCTGGATTCAAAATCCTTCAGGGACTCATCCATACGCTTCTGGTAGGTATCCCTGTGCAGCTCTTCTGCCTTCCGGATGATATCCGGCGTGTCCTTCGAATCGCTTTGAAGCGACTTTCCGGCGTAGTCTTTTCTGACCTTTGTCGAATCTTTCGGGCTTTCAGAAAATACAAAAAAATAAAAAATGAAAGCCACGATGACCGTCAAAGCAAGAAAGATAAGAACCCTCTTCATCTGTATGTTCCTCCCTCCAACAATCAGCGGAGAAGCGGATTACCCCCGCCCCGGCCACATTGACTTATGGGACATGGATAACACAATGAAAATGAGTCGTCAATGCATGCGGAAGGCTTGTGGGGGCTTCGAAGGCCCCTCGAACATCGCCAGGGAGGGTATCATTCATTAATTCGGCAGGGATCTTTCGAGATGCGGAGGGTGTGTGCAAAAATCAGGCGTAGCCCGTCATTGAATAGGGATCATAGGTCGACCGGAGCACCTGCAGGATCTCATGGGGATCGGCGAGCTTGAAGACCAGTTCCTTCCCCGCCGGCATGAACTTCCGGAGTTCCTCCTGAATGAAGATGGATGGTTCTGACAGAACAACCTCCATACTTCGGCGGTCGTCTTTCAGGACAATCATTTTATTCCTCAGGGCGTATTCTTCTCCAATCTTCTGCTGCAGGGCTTTCTTCAGCGTGAAACACTCCAGGT
>JAPLJU010000105.1 GCA_026388445.1 Deltaproteobacteria bacterium | reverse complement strand
CACGGGGATCGCCCTTGCATTCGTGGCCGCCGCGAGAGGCTACAAGCTCATTCTCACCATGCCGGACACGATGAGCATGGAGAGAAGGCAACTCCTGGAGATCTTCGGTGCCGAGCTGGTCCTCACACCGGGCGCGGAGGGGATGAAGTGGGCTGTAAAAAAGGCCGAGGAGCTGACAGCCTCGACGCCCAATGCCTATATGCCGCAGCAGTTCAACAATCCCGCGAACCCGGAGATGCACAGGAAAACGACAGCAGAGGAAATCTGGGATGACACGGATGGAAAGATAGATATCCTTGTGTCCGGTGTCGGCACCGGAGGAACCATCACCGGGGTGGCTGAAGTGATCAAGAAAAGAAAGCCTTCGTTCAAGGCGATAGCCGTCGAACCGGAAGCTTCGCCGGTGCTCTCGGGGGGACAGCCCGGGCCGCACAAGATTCAGGGTATCGGTGCAGGCTTTATTCCAGAGGTTCTCAACAGGGGAATCATCGACGAGATCGTAAGAGTGCCCCATGAGGACGCGGGGAAAATAGCGAGGCGTCTTGCGAGGGAAGAGGGCATACTTGCGGGCATTTCATGCGGTGCCGCACTTTGGGCAGCCCTTGAAGTGGCAAAGCGGAAGGAGAACGAAGGGAAATTGATTGTCGTCATCCTCCCGGATACAGGGGAGAGATATCTCTCGACATGGCTTTTCAAAGAAGGATAAGGGCGAAGGGCTGAAAGTTTAAGGTAAAGAGGAAGCAACTATTAAGCTGGTGAAGGAATCGCATTCAAAGTAAAATATAAAGGTTAGTTATGAAAGCAAAGGCCAGAGATAAAAAGATGGTAACGGGGGTTCAGGGCAGCAGAAAAAGTCTGACCTCTCTTGTGGACACACTCTGCTCCAATGGAAACGGGATCGCTTGCGCGATGAGAAAGACACCGCACGACCAGCCTCTTCCGTCGCGCGATGTCGTCGTTGAGCTTGTGGAAGCCCTGAGGTCCGTCCTCTTCCCGGGATACTTCGGCTTTCCAGACCTGAGGGTGGAAAGCGTTCCCTACCACGTGGGATCAACTCTTGACCGGATTCAGCACACGCTCGAGGAACAGATCAAGCGGGGTCTCTGTTTCTCCTGTCTGGGGGATATGGACTGCCTGCCGGCCTGTGACAGGCGGGCGCGATCCATCACCCGCAAATTTCTCTCCCGCCTGCCCGACGTGCAGAAACTACTTATCACGGATGTCCGGGCGGCCTTCGAGGGAGACCCCGCGGCATCGAGCCCCGACGAGGTTATCTTCTGTTACCCGGGGCTGCACGCTATCACCAACTACCGGTTGGCCCACGAGCTCCATAAACTGGGGGTACCGCTCATCCCGAGAATGATCACCGAGCACGCTCACAGCATCACCGGGGTCGATATACACCCGGGTGCCGTCATCGGGGAGAACTTCTTCATCGATCACGGGACGGGGGTCGTCATCGGGGAGACCTGCGTCATCGGCAAGGGGGTAAGTCTCTACCAGGGGGTGACCCTCGGGGCGAAAAGCTTCAAGCTTGACGAAAAGGGTAATCCAATTAAGGGCATTCCAAGGCACCCCATCGTCGAGGATGACGTGATCATTTATTCCGGGGCGACGATTCTCGGACGCGTGACGATCGGACGAGGATCGGTCATCGGCGGCAATGTCTGGCTCGTCCGAAGCGTGCCTCCATTCAGCCGGATCACACAGGCACAGGCGAGCGAAGAGGATTACGAGAGCGGCTCAGGGATATAGAGGATATCACGTTGGACGATTGATTTGAAATGACGGCAAGGAAGGAAGTCGTTACACTTTGAACGGCGAAACACCAAAAATAACATCCACGAGCGAGAGGTAGAATATGTGGGAATACACGGACAAGGTGAAAGAGCTTTTCCTCAAACCGAAGAATGTCGGCGAAGTTGAAAACCCCGATGCCGTGGGGGAAGTGGGAAGCATCATTTGCGGCGATGCCCTGAAGCTGACCCTGAAGATCGACAAAAAGACGAAGCGCATCCTCGATGCCAGGTTCCAGACCTTCGGCTGTGCCTCGGCCATTGCCAGCTCCTCGGCTCTCACGGAACTCATCAAGGGGAAGACCCTGGAGGAAGCCCTCCAGGTGAGCAACCAGGACATCGCGAAGTATCTCGGCGGTCTTCCCGATGAGAAGATGCACTGCTCCGTCATGGGGCAGGAAGCCCTCGAGGACGCCATCCGCAATTACAAGGGCGAGAAAAAGATCGAAGAGCCGGGGGAAAGGGTCGTCTGCAAGTGTTTCGATGTCACGGAAGAGAAAATCAGGAAAGTGGCCATCGAAAATCACCTCACCACGGTGGACGAAGTCACTCACTTCACGAAGGCCGGCGGCGGCTGCGGGACCTGCATCCCCGACATCGAAAAGATCCTGAAGGACCTGTGGTCCATCAAGGAACTGAAGGAGAAACCCCCTGAGCGCAAGAAGTTGACCAACATACAGAAGATGGCCCTTATTCAGGATGTTGTGGCAAAGGAGATCCGCCCGCGCCTGCAGGCGGACGGCGGGGACCTTGATCTGATAGACATCGACGGAAACAGGGTCATCGTGGGGCTGAGGGGCATGTGCATTGATTGTCCCATGGGCAGCATGACGATCAATGGCATCGAGGACAGGTTACGGGAAGTAACCGCTGAAGAAATCAAGCTGGTGGCAGAATGAAAACGATATACCTCGACAACAACGCGACGACGCAGGTGGCCCCGGAGGTCCTGGAGGCCATGCTACCCTATTTCAGGGATTTTTACGGAAACCCATCAAGTATGCACACCTTCGGGGGGCAGGTCCATCAGAGGATCGAGGAGGCCCGGTCAAGGGTGGCGGAACTCATCGGTGCCGAACCGGAGGAGATCATTTTCACGGGCTGCGGCACGGAGAGCGACAACACGGCCCTCATGAGCGCCGTTGAATCGAATCCTTCCAGGAAACACCTGATCACCACAAGGGTAGAGCACTCGGCGATCCTAAATTTCTGCAAGCACCTCGCGGGCAGCGGATACAAGACCACCTATCTGCCCGTGGATTCCCTCGGCAGGCTGAATACGGATGATCTTTACAAGGCCCTCGATGATCAGACGGCCATTGTATCCGTCATGTACGCCAATAACGAAACGGGTGTGCTCTTCCCCATCAAAGAGATCGGAAATGTCGTGAAAGGGAGGGGCGTTCTCTTTCATTCCGATGCCGTCCAGGCTCTGGGCAAGCTTCCGATAAACGTCAAGGATTTACCGGTTGACATGCTTTCTTTTTCCGGCCACAAGCTCCATGCCCCCAAGGGAGTCGGAGCCCTCTATGTCCGGAAAGGGACCCGGTTCTGCCCCTACATGATCGGCGGGCA
>JAPLJU010000274.1 GCA_026388445.1 Deltaproteobacteria bacterium | reverse complement strand
GCTTAAGCTGCCTGTCGGGCGCCCACCGGTACCTCTATCCCGCGGTGACGAGACTCCTGAAAGAAAAGGGAGCCGACGACATCACCGTCATCGGCGGCGGGATTATTCCCGAACAGGACTTCAAGCTTTTGTATGACGCCGGCCTGAAGGCGATCTTCGTGCCCGGTGCGACTCTGGACTCCATCGTTGACTGGATCAACACAAACGTAAAACCAAGGGCATAGTTAAGGGCAGTTGAATGGAAACAACCAAGAAAATCCAGGGTGGGGATGTTCGAGCAGCCTCCCGGCTGATCCGTAACCTGGAAGACCACATCCCCGGGGCTAAGACCACCATCAAGCATCTTTTCCCTTTCACGGGGAAGGCGCACGTCATCGGTATTACCGGCTCGCCCGGTGCTGGGAAGAGCACACTTACGGACGGGCTCATTGACTGTATCCGCAAAAAAGGAAAGACCGTCGGAGTGCTCGCCGTGGATCCCACGAGCCCCTTTACGGGTGGGGCGATTCTCGGTGACCGGATCCGCATGCAGAGGCATGCCGAGGATCCGGGTGTGTTCGTCCGGAGTCTGGCGACCCGGGGGGCTCTCGGTGGGCTTGCCAAGGCCGTCGGTGATGCCATCCATATTCTCGATGTGATGGGAAAGGATGTCATCATCGTCGAGACCGTGGGTACAGGTCAGCAGGAGGTGGATATCATCAACCATTCCCACACGGTTCTCGTCGTGCTTGTACCGGGAATGGGCGACGAGATCCAGGCCATCAAGGCAGGGATCCTGGAGATTGCCGATATCTTCGTGGTGAACAAGGCCGATCGGGAAGGCTCCTCGAAGCTCTCGAGGGAGCTCATGGCCATGCTGGACATGGCGCCTGCTTCCGCCTTCCCGGCAGGGTGGAGACCCCCGATTATGAAGGTGGAAAACGCCTTCGAGCCGGCAGGGTTCCAGAAGGCTTTAAATGATCTCAGCGACAAGATCGATGACCATTACAAGCATCTCGTCGATCACGATCTCCTCGGCAACCGTCTTCGCCGCAAGGCGGCCGTCGAGCTGAACGAGGCCATACGGGCAAGTATCCTGGAGCCGGTCCTCTTGAAACTCGTTGCGAGCGGTGAGATGGAGGGGGCGATCGACAAGCTGTTGAAAAAGGAAATCGATCCCTATACGGTCGCGGAAGACATCGCCAAGCGTTACCTGGAGGGATGTTTGTAACTTGGTGAAGCGTTCACTCTGAAAGGAGAAAGCCCGGGATGTACTTAGCACAGCCTCCCGGGCTTTTTTCTCATAGCTGGTGAAAAAGACCCATCTGCGGCGTTTCCCTCGTCCCTCGTAGCTCAACGTACGCCTATTCAGCTTCGCTGAAGGCATAGGGCCGGCGAAGTTAGGAAATTGAGAAGTTAAGACACGCGGATTTCATACTCTTCATGACTGTATGTGTCAATCTTCTGCTCTTCTTATCTTCGTTTTGCATGGGGCCTTGCATCTGGGCCTTTTTGACCAGCTTGAAGTGAATTGCAGGGCCCGATACCCTTGTACCCTTTTCGGCAGGAGGAAGCATGAGCAAGGATGCCATCGAAGAAACCCTCGCGAAACACTCCCGGGGCATCATCATGGTCATCACAGGTGATGGCAAGGGGAAGACCACCGCCGCCCTGGGCCAGGCGCTCCGGGCACTGGGTCACGGGCAGAAGGTCTCCATGATCCAGTTCATGAAAGGGAGGAAATACGGAGAGGTCCTTGCGGCGGAAAAAAGCCTTCCCGGCTTCATCATTCATCTCTGCGGGCTCGACAGCTTCGTCATGCGGGACAATCCCGCCCAGGTCGATATCGATCTCGCCCGGGCTGGACTCAACCTGGCCAGGGAAACGATTTCATCGGGAAAGTACGATATGGTCATCCTGGATGAGATCAACGTTGCGGTGGATTTCAAACTCATTCCACTCGATGAGGTCCTTGAGATGCTCAAGAACAAGCCTCAGAAGGTCACCGTCGTCCTCACCGGCCGGTATGCCCCTCAGCAGATTATCGACCTGGCAGACACGGTAAGCGAAGTCAGAGAGATCAAGCATCATTATTCACAGGGGCTAAAAGAACGGGCTGGAATCGAATTTTAATACAGGGTATCGGGTATAGGGTATAAAGTACAGGGTGAAACGAAAGCAAAGATTGTCCTTCCTTACACCCAGGACCCAGTCCCCAAAACCCGGTTTTTGGGGGGAGCGTGCAAAAGACTCCTCGTGAAGAGCTGGATCGTCGCATCAGGGCCCTGCAGGGCCGGATGTCACCCCAGG
>JAPLJU010000034.1 GCA_026388445.1 Deltaproteobacteria bacterium | reverse complement strand
GTACGACGGCACGCCGCTGCCCGTGTCCGTCGCCGACGTCCACCACGCCGAGATCACCACCCGCGACATCGACCGGGGAAATTACCCCCACTATTTCCTGAAGGAGATCTCCGAGTCGGCTCTCTCCGTAAAAAAGACCCTGCGCGGCAAATACCGGATCTTCGAAAAACCCGATGGCCGGAAGGGGGTCATCTTCAATCTCGGCCACGAAATCCTGCCGGACAGGCTCCTGAAGGCCCTCCGGAAACAGGTCAGGCACATCGTGGTCATCGGCCAGGGCACAGCGGCCATCGCGGGTGCTGCCATCGCCGACGGTCTGTCCCGATATCTCCAGGGGCGAGACATCCAGGTCGAAGCCAAGAAGGCGTCAGAGATGAGCGGGTTTGCCCTAAAGGAAGACCTGAGAGACACCCTGGTCATTGCCGTCACGCAATCGGGCACGACAACGGACACGAACCGCGCTGTCGCCATGGCGGGCGAGCGTGGCGCCACGATCCTCTGCATCGTGAACCGCCGCCAGTCGGATATCACGACGAAATCACACGGCGTCTTCTACACAAGCGACGGGCGCGACATCGAGATGTCGGTCGCCTCCACGAAAGCCTTCTACTCGCAAATCGTGGCGGGTTACACGCTGGGCCTCTGCTTCGCCCAGTTTCTGAAAACCCAGAGCGATGATTTTATCACCGGAGAACTCCTCGGCCTGGAAAAGGCGCCGGATCTGATGAACCGTGTCCTGGAGAAGAAAGATGAGATCCAGGCTTCGGCCGAAAAGCTCGCGAAGACGAAGAAATACTGGGCCGTCGTGGGAAACGGTCCCAACAAGGCCTCTGCCGACGAGATCCGCATCAAGCTCTCGGAGCTCTGCTATAAGACCATCTCGTCGGACTTCATCGAGGACAAGAAGCATATCGACCTCTCCTCGGAGCCCCTCATCCTCGTCTGCGCCGCCGGCAACCCTGAGACGGTCACGGGCGACGTGATCAAGGATACGGCCATCTTCAAGGCCCACAAGGCCTCCGTCGTCGTCTTCGCCGAGGAGGGCGAGACCCGCTTCGACGGAATCGCCGACTCCGTGATCCGCATCCCTAGGGCGGCCATGCCGCTGCCGGTGATCCTCAACACGCTGGCCGGGCACCTCTGGGGTTATTTCGCTGCCTCGTCAATCGACGATGACGCCGCCTTCTTCCGCGAGTTCCGCAACGAACTAAGCCTCGCCGTCGTCGAGCAGGACCACAAGAACTACACCCTCTACCAGCGGATCCTCGACCGCAACCTCCACCGGGTGTTGAAGGAATTTTCGGCGCAATTCAACGAACGTAAAAACCGCGGCGTCTTCACCCTGATGAACGCCCGCACGATGACGGACATCTCTCTCCTGACGAAGTACGTGGCGGGGAAGCTTCCCCTGGAGGACTTCTGGAGCGACTTCGGCGAGGGCGGCGGCAATGCTTCACCCGTCGATCTGCTGAACATCGCCTTCGGGCATGCCATTGACGAGCTGTCGCGCCCCATCGACGCCATCCGCCATCAGGCCAAGACGGTCACCGTCGGCACGAGCCGCAAGGAGGAAATGCTCCGGGGCGTGCTCTTCGACCTGGTCGCCAGCCTCAAGTTCTCCGCCAAGAGCCTGAAGGCCGAGAATATCCTGGCCCTCGACCGGATCCAGAAGGCCGTCGCCGGCGTGCGGGGCTACACGCTTTATGAAATCGGAAACCTCGATGCGGAGGGGGGGCCAACCGACGACACGACGATCGCCATCGTGAAACGGGGAGGCATTACCCTCGAGATGAGGTCGCGCGTGGAACAATCCAAACTGCTCATGGGCGCGAAAAGATCTATTGTCAGCATGGGTCATGTTTATGTCGGTCGCGGCAAGACTGATGGGGCGCCGATCATCATCATCCCGCTGTTGGGAGAAGGTCCCGGGGTCCGTCATCTGCTCCTCATTCACATCCTTTATAATGAAGCGTTGAGCCTGTCGGAAAAAATCGACGTGCTGGGCTCTCGGTTCAATGATATTCGCAACCTCGTTAACGAGTACAACCTCCCGTGGAGCGACCGGTATCTCGAATCCATTTCGCTTGAATCTATCTTCAGCGAGCCTGTTGAAATCATCGCCGGACAGATACGAATGCAACTGAACACATAGGAAATATTCTCTTTCCTGACGTTTTAGATATTTATGACGATGGTCATTTCGGGGAACGCAGCGGTAAAGAATCCTCGCGGCCGGACAGGGTTCGTAATCGCCCGTGAGAGTCGTGACGTAGTTTGGGGCGCAGGATAAAATCATGTTGATCTGTATGGCGATTACTGGTAAACAGTCGCGATTTTATTTCTGCTGGAAATGCACCAAGGAGGTTCAATGAATCTGAAGCCGAGAGCCGAAGTGAAGATCGCTCAATTGCTCCAAAAGGGAGTGGACATCCCCAATCCGCTGAGCCTTGATATCGGGGATGACGTCAATATCGACCAGATCTCCGCAAAAGGCGTCACCCTTTATCCGGGCTGCAGAATTTACGGGAAGAAGACGGTGATTTCGGCGGGCAGCAAGCTCGGCTATGAGGCCCCGGCGACCGTTGAGGACTGCCAGCTCGGGTCCGGCGTTGAACTGAAGGGCGGATTCTTCAGCCGGTCCGTCTTCCTGGAGAAGGCGAACATGGGCATGGGCGCTCACGTGCGTGAAGGCTCCATCCTGGAAGAGCAGGCCGGCGGCGCCCACTGCGTCGGATTGAAACAGACCATCATGTTCCCGTTCGTAACGCTCGGGAGCCTGATCAACTTCTGCGACTGCCTGATGGCCGGGGGCACAAGCCGCCAGGATCACAGTGAGGTCGGGAGCTCCTATATCCATTTCAACTTTACACCCGATGCGGACAAGACAACTCCCTCCCTGATCGGCGATGTGCCGCGGGGCGTCATGCTGAACCAGCCCCCGATCTTTCTGGGCGGCCAGGGAGGCATCATAGGCCCGTTGCGTCTGGGATATGGCAATGTCGTGGCAGCCGGCTGCATCCTGAGGGATGATCACCCGGAAAGCAACAAGCTGATTTACGAAACGGCCCGCGCCGGGGGTGTGAAAAACTATGTGCCGGCGGCATACCCCGGCCTCGGGCGCATTGTGGAAAATAACATTCTCTATCTGGCCAATCTGGCAGCCCTGGAAGCGTGGTACAGGGAGGTGAGAAAACCTTTCCTGGAAGCGCAGGAATTCGGAGCGCTCCTCTATGCCGGCGTCATGGATCAGCTTTCCCTTGCCAGGAAGGAACGCCTCAAAAGGCTCGAGGCGATGGCCGAAAAGGCCGTTGCCACGGTCTCTCCGGAACGGCCGCCGGAATCGGTCAGGTCAAGGCGGGAATTTCATGAGCATCTCAAATCCATAGGGGGCGCCTTACATGAGCGGGTGCAGAGCGACGCAACTAAGAAATCCCGAGAGGCATTCCTCAAAGACTTTCAGAAGGCAGCGGGCAATGACCGGGTGAATTATATTGCGACGATCCAGGGCCTCCCGGCGAAGGTCTCTTCAAAAGGCGTCCGGTGGCTCAGCAGTCTGGTGGATGATCTTTGCGCAAGGGCCACGACGGCCCTGCCGTCCATGAATTTATTCAAGAATCAACAAAGAATCACATGATGAAGGAGAAAACGGATGGGTAAATTATTTGGAACCGACGGGATAAGGGGGGAGGCAAACCGGCACCCCATGAGCGCGGAAATCGCCTTCGGTGTCGGTCAGGCCGTGGCGCACGTGTTTAAAAAGAACGGCCATCGCGCCCGGGTGATCATCGGGAAGGACACCCGAATTTCAGGATACATGCTGGAAAGCTCCCTCGAGGCAGGGATCACCTCCATGGGAGGCCACCCCTACCTGGTCGGCGTGCTGTCGACCCCCGGCATCGCCTTTATCACCCAGAGCATGCGCGCCGATGCCGGCATCGTGATTTCCGCTTCCCACAACCCCTATCAGGACAACGGGCTCAAGATCTTCGGCGGGAACGGTTTCAAACTGACCGATGAGGAGGAAGACCACATCGAAGACCTGATCCTCAACAACCGGCTCGTCGACCTTATGCCCACGGCAAAGGGCATGGGGAAGGCCTTCCGCATGGAAGACGTCCACGGGCGGTACATTGTCTTTTTGAAAAACACCTTTCCACGTAATCTCTCCATGGAAGGGATGAAAATCGTGCTGGACACGGCCAACGGCGCCACTTACAGGGTCGCGCCCGAAGCGTTCATCGAGCTCGGCGCCGAGGTGGAAGTCATCCACAACACGCCGAACGGCATCAACATCAACGACAAATGCGGCTCGCAGCACACCCAGGACCTGAAGAAAAGGGTGGTGGAGAGCGGGGCGGCCATCGGTCTGGCTTTTGACGGGGACGGCGACCGTCTCATTGCCGTGGATGAAAAGGGCAATGAGATCACGGGCGATCAGGTGCTCATCATTTGCGCAAATATGCTGAAAAAAGACGGGAAGTTGAAGAACGACTTGCTGGTTACCACCGTGATGAGCAACCTGGGCTTGAGGTTCGCCTGTAAAAAATACGGATTCAAACACCACGCTTCCAAAGTAGGGGACCGTTATGTTCTGGAAGACATGCTGAGCATGGGTTCGATCATCGGCGGCGAGGAAGCGGGCCACATGATTTTCCTCGACCACCATACCACGGGCGACGGCATCATTGCCGCCATGCAGCTGATTGCCGTTATGGTCAGGGAAAGGAAGCCCCTCTCCGAGATGGCGGCCATGATGGACATCTTTCCGCAGAAGCTGATCAATGTGGACGTGCAGCGCAAGCCCGACATCGAGACCGTCCCGCGACTCATTGAGGCAATCCGGCAGGCGGAGCGTGAACTCGGCGATGAGGGGCGCGTTCTGGTCCGTTATTCCGGCACCCAGAACATGTGCCGGGTGATGGTGGAGGGGCCGTCCGCTGAGGTGACGGGAAAGTACTGCACACAGATTGCCGATATCGTACGCAGCGAACTCGGCTGATCGACCAAACGGAGGGCAGGCCATGAGCATCACTGTTTTTGTCACAAACGATTTCGATCACATGAGTAAAATCGCCGCAGACATCGTCATCAAAAAAATCATCGAGACACACAGGAAGAAAAAAGAGGTTGTGCTGGGGCTTGCCACGGGGAACTCACCCACAGGACTTTATAAATACCTCGCGCGGGCGGCCAATCGCGGGCAGTTTGATTCCAGCCGCATCCGGAGCTTCAATCTCGATGAGTATGTAGGCCTGCCCGGCGATAACATTCAACAGCGGGTGGTCCATCCGGAGAGTTATGCCTATTTTATGATTCAGGAATTTTTCGGACTTCTTAAGAATAAATTTATTGAAACACACGTTCCCTACGGTTCGCTGATCGACCAGAAAAGATTGATCCGGGAATTGAATGAAAACAGAGAGGACTGGGTGTTCAAAGGGACTGACGCCGGGAAGTCCATTGTAATCAAGGCAAAAACGGCGTCTGTCTATCTCGCCTGGATCCGGAAGGAGATCCTGGACGGGTACAGCCGGAAGATCAAGGCGGCAGGAGGGATCGACCTGCAGATTATCGGGGTGGGCGGTCGCGGCCACGTGGCCTTCCACGAAGCCGGGATTCCTTTCAAAGGCTCATCCGTCATGCTCATCAAGCTTGACGACGACACCATCGCCAACGCCGTGAAAGACGGCCATTTTTCCACCGCCGGTGATTCCCCAAACTATGCCGTGTCTATGGGGGCCGAACTCGTTTATCAGGCAGGAACGGTCCTGCTGCTGGCAAACGGTGAACGGAAAGTCGCTTCCATTGCCCGCTCGCTCCTGGACGGCGTGACCCCTGAGATCCCCATATCCTATGGGCAGGCATACGCCGAAAAAGGCGGCGATCTGATTTACGTGATCGACCGGATCGCCGGAAGGGAGCTTCTGGCCAACAACAAGGGGCTGAAGGAAAAGGGCATTGTCCTAAAGAACCTGACAAAAAATTTAAAATGTAAAAAAGACGAAATTAAAACTTCCGGAAGAAGTGGGGACCGCTCATTCCAACGAACCCCGTAACGGTCTCAGACCTGAGCCTTCTCAACAAGTAAGCCGAGGGGATGCTTCCCCTCGAAGATTTTTGGGACGATTTTGAAACGACCAAAGGGCGGACCACCTCCCCGATCGACCTGTTCAACATCTCCTTCGGACAGGCCATCGACGAGCTTTTCAGACCGATCGACGCCATCCGTCACCAGGCCAAGACCGTGACGGTGGGTACCAGCCGGAAAGAGGAGGTCCTGGAAGGGATCATCTTCGATCCGCTGAAGGAACTCAATCTCTCCGCGAAGAATCCGGCCAGTTACAATATCGTAACGATCAAACGAGTCTAGAACGCGATTTCCGCTGTCCGGGGATACACATTGTATGATATAAACAACTTGGACTCCGAGCGGAACCTCGTCAACGAATTCAACCTCACTTGGGATGACCGCTATCTCGACCATCTTCCCATCGAACTCCTCCTCGGCGAGTCCGTGGAGTTCATCGCCACAAAAATCAGAAAGTCAATCCAAGACCAGTAAACATTTTTTATGATCGCGATCCTCGACTTCGGGTCCCAGTACAACCAGCTGATTGCGCGATGTGTGCGCGAGTGCCGCGTCTACTGCGAAATCCTCCCCCACGACATTCCGGCCTCCAGGCTCAGGACCATGAAACCGCAGGGGATCATCCTCTCCGGCGGTCCCGCGAGCATCTTCGACAAGGGGGTCCCGATGAGCCGAGAGGGAATTTTCGACCTGGGTGTGCCCGTCCTCGGGATCTGCTACGGGGTGCAGCTCATGGCCCACAGGCTGGGAGGAAAGGTCACGGCCTCGCTCCTTCGGGAATACGGCCCCGCGGAGCTCGTGCTCAACGAGGCGGGAAAAGCCTCTCTTCTCTTTGCCGGCCTCGAAGGCCGCCAGCGGATCTGGATGAGCCACGGCGACCGGATCACGAAACTTCCGAAGGGGTTCCGGATCGCGGCAGCCACGGTGAACTGCCCCGTCGCCGTCATGGAGAACCCGTCGCGTAAACTCTACGGCGTCCAGTTCCATCCCGAGGTCCACCACACGGTGAACGGCATCGCCATCATCCAGAACTTCCTCTTCCGGATCTGCGGCTGCAGTCCCACCTGGACCATGGGCTCTTTCATCGAGGAGAGCATCCGGCGGATTCGCGAGCAGGTGGGGGACGAGCGCGTGCTCTGCGCACTCTCCGGCGGCGTCGACTCCTCCGTCCTTGCCGTGCTTCTCCACAAGGCGATCGGGAGGAAGCTCACGTCTATCTTCGTGGACAACGGCCTCCTGCGGGAAAACGAGGTGGAGGAGGTTGTCTCCACCTTCCGGGACCAGTACCACCTGAACTTCAGGCTCGTGCGGGCGGGTGAACGCTTCCTGAAAAAGCTCGCGGGTGTTGCCGACCCCGAACGTAAGCGCAAGATTATCGGCCGCGAGTTTATCGCGGTCTTCGATGAGGAAGCCAGAAAGCTGGGCAAGATCAAATACCTTGCCCAGGGAACGCTATACCCCGACGTCATCGAGAGCACCTCCTCCTTCGGGGGCCCCTCGGTCGTCATCAAGAGCCACCACAACGTCGGGGGTCTTCCCGCGAAGCTGAAGATGTCTCTCGTGGAACCGCTCCGGGTCCTTTTCAAGGACGAGGTCCGGGAACTCGGCCGGGAGCTGGGGCTTCCCGAGACCCTCGTGGGACGCCACCCCTTCCCCGGCCCGGGCCTCGCGGTGCGGATCCTTGGCCCGATCACGAAGGACAAGCTCGCCGTCGTCCGGAAGGCCGATGCGATCGTCCGCGAGGAGATCTGGAAGGCAGGACTCTTCAACCATGTCTGGCAGGACCTGGCAGTGCTTTTGCCCGTCAGGACCGTGGGCGTCATGGGCGACGGGCGGACCTCCGAGAACGTGATCGCCGTAAGGGCCGTCACGAGCACCGACGGCATGACGGCCGACTGGGTGAGATTCCCCCATGAGATTCTCGAGCGGATCTCGAGCCGGATCGTCAACGAAGTCAAGGGTGTCAACCGCGTCGTTTACGACATCAGCACCAAGCCCCCGAGCACCATAGAATGGGAATAACGGAATAGTGGTGAGTGGTGAGTGGTGAGTGGTGAGCAAAATAATTTTAAATAAGGCACCAATCGCTGATCGCTATCCGCTCATCTTGGGGGGTATTGCATCTGGACATTTTTGAACAGCATGAGAGTCATACGGCCAAGGGCAGCAGTTTGAATTTTGAATTTTGAATTATTGATATGAGTGAAAATCATTTTAATGAGTCCCTGCAATTCAAAACTCATAACTCATAACTCAAAATTGTCTGCTTTAGCAGAAGGGGTTCGCGCATGAGAACAAAATACATTTTCATCACGGGGGGTGTTCTCTCCTCCCTGGGCAAGGGCCTGGCGGCGGCGTCCATCGGCTGTCTCCTGGAGTGCCGCGGGCTCAGCGTGACAAACCAGAAGCTTGATCCCTACATCAACGTGGACCCCGGGACGATGAATCCCTTCCAGCACGGTGAGGTCTATGTCACCGATGACGGCGCCGAAACGGACCTCGACCTCGGGCACTACGAGCGGTTCACCGGCACCCGCATGGGAAAATCGAACAACCTCACGACGGGACAGGTCTATTATTCCGTCATCACCAAAGAGAGAAAGGGGGACTTCCTCGGCGGGACCGTCCAAGTCATTCCTCACATCACGAACGAGATCAAGGATTACATTAAGAGGGCTTCCGAGGGTTACGATGTGGCGATCGTGGAGATCGGGGGAACGGTGGGCGACATCGAGGGGTTGCCCTTCCTCGAGGCAGCCAGGCAGTTCCGGAATGAAGTGGGTCGGCAGAACGCGATCTTCATCCACCTGACCTGGGTACCCTACATCAAGACGGCGGGAGAGGTGAAAACGAAACCCACGCAGCACAGCGTGGCGGCCCTTCGCGAAATCGGTATCCAACCGGACATCCTGCTGTGCCGATCGGAAAACTATCTTTCCAACGAGATCAAGGCCAAGATCTCCCTCTTCTGCAACGTCGAGGTGGAAGCCGTCTTCACGGCGAAGGACGTGGAGCACATCTATGACGTCCCGCTCATCTTCCACAAGGAAGGGGTGGACGGCAAGGTCGTGAGTCTTCTCAACATCTGGACCGGCCAGCCTCGCCTCGGCGAGTGGGAGGACATGGTCCACAGACTCAAGAACCCCCTCCACGAGGTGTCCATCGCCGTCGTGGGGAAATACGTGAACCTCGCGGATTCTTACAAGAGCCTGAATGAGGCCCTCACCCACGGCGGCATCGCGAACCGCTCAAGGGTGAAACTCCTCTTCGTGGACTCGGAGAAGATCGAGAAAGAGGGTGTTAGCAGCAAGTTCAAAGACGTCGACGGGATCCTCGTCCCCGGCGGTTTCGGAAGCCGCGGCATCGAAGGGAAGATACAGGCGATCCACCACGCGAGAATTAACCGCATCCCCTACTTCGGAATCTGTCTCGGCATGCAGACGGCCGTGATCGAGTACGCGAGAAACGTCTGCCACATGAAAAAGGCCAACAGCTCGGAGTTTGACCGGGAGTCCCCCTACCCCGTCATTGATTTTCTCCCCGAGCAGAGGAGCATCACCGACAAGGGGGCGACCATGCGCCTGGGATCCTACCCCTGTGTCCTGAACAATAAGTCCTTCGCCTTCGATGCATATGGCGAGAGGGAGATCCACGAAAGACACCGGCACCGCTACGAGCTGAACAACCAGTTCCGGGAAGCGCTCATCAAGAAAGGCCTTCGCGTCACGGGGACTTCGCCGGACGGAAAGCTTGTCGAGATCGTGGAGATCAGCGATCACCCCTGGTTCCTGGGATGCCAGTTCCACCCCGAATTCAAATCCAAACCGATGCTCCCGCATCCTCTTTTCACGAAATTCATCGGTGCCTCATTGAAGAACAAACTGGCAAAAACAAAAAGAAAAAAGAAAAAAGCGGTGGGCAAATCAAAATGAAGGATGACTGTCCTCTCCATTACGCCCGGGGGAAGGTCAAGATGCTCTCCGTGGAATACAGAAGCGGTTTGAAACCCGAAGAGGTCATCAAGCGTCTAAAGGAATATTTCGGGAGGGATCTCGGCCTCAAGCTCACCGATGAAAAGTCGGGCTGTCTCACCTTCGAAGGCGGGGGCGGCTTCGTCACGGCCACACTCTGTGAAGAAAAAAAGAAAACAAAAATCGAAATCGTGACTCGCGAATGGGATCAGAAAGTTCGGGAGTTCGTCTCAAGGCTTTCCTGAGGAGGGTGATCGCCTGACCTTTCTTTTCGCGGGGTCGGGGTGCTGCCGGAAAAAGACGGCGATGTTGCCGATGCGGCCCACAAGTTCGCTTCCCGTTTTCTCCGCGATTTCTCCTGACAACGCCTTCTTCTCATCCTTGAACTCGAGGAACCTGACCTTGATGAGCTCGTGATCGCCGAGGGCCAGATCAACCGACGCGACCAGATCATCGGTCACGCCCCTTCTACCCACCTGCACCAGGGGCTTGAGGCCGTGGGCGAGACCCCTGAGATATTTTTTCTCCGATCCCTTTAGACTCATCTTTCTATTAACGTTTTGAAATTTCGACGGCCATTTTCTTTATGAAATTTCCAGATTCTAAGACAAAATCATCCATCAGTTCACGAACAGTTCTTACTTTTTTGATCAGACCCAGTGCCTGTCCACAAGGGAAAGGGCCGTCCTGATCTCCCATCCAGTCCGCTGAAAAAATGTAATTTAAAACTTCTTTCCGGGAGGCGCCTCCCGCCACCATTCGATCAAGCTCCTCAGAGGAACTGTTGACAAGAAGGCGTACCGGCGCGAGCCCCCGGGCGACAATCTTTGTCGACGTGTCGCTGCCGCCAAGGATCAGATCCCGCCAGGCTTTTCCTATCCGAACGCATTCCTCCGTCATCAGAAAGGCGGTCCCCACGCTCACGCCCTCCGCCCCGAGGATCAGGCAGGCCGCGAAACCCCTTGCATCGGCAATGCCCCCGGCAGCGATAACGGGAATTTTCACGGCGTCCACCACCTGGGGGACCAAGGCGAGGGTCCCGATCTCGTAAGGGGAAGCGAACCCACCGGATTCGAACCCTTCCGCAATGACAGCATCCACTCCCGCATCCTCCGCTTTTTTTGCCAGGTCGACGCAGGACACAACGTGGATGACGATTATGCCGTTTTCCTTGAGGGTTTTCGTAAATAAAACCGGGTTGCCGGCCGCTGTAATGACGACGGGAACTTTCTGATTGACAATCACATTCATCAAATCGGAGGCCGACGTCAGCATAAGCGGCACATTCACGGCAAACGGCCTATCCGTTATCTTTTTCAGGCGAGAGATCTCTTCCTTGAGGCTTGCCGCACTCTCTTTGGCCGCCGCGATGGTCCCAAGCCCTCCCGCTTCGCTCACTGCCGCGGCGAGTTTTGCGTCCGTCACGCCCGCCATGCCCCCGAGCGCTATCGGGTAGCGTATTTTCAGCATCTCTGTCACACGGGTTCTCATCTTCTTCCTCCTGCAGTCAGCGGCAAAGACAAGACTTTCCTCTTTGATGGGGGCCGTGTTCCATGACCCCCATCAACCGTTCCAGAAGGCATCGCAAGGAGCCTTAATAACTAAGGGTTGACAGCCTCGACTTGGGGTTTCGTGTAGGGCTCCGTCTGGTGGACAACTTTCTCCGCAAATAGCGCCTTGACCTCCCCGTCGGGC